>NZ_JOGP01000019.1:0-210885 GCF_000719505.1 Streptomyces sp. NRRL B-3229
CCTCGGCGGCCGCCAGCGCGTTGTTGCGGCGCACGGAGGACCAGAAGGACCAGCCGATCAGGACCACACCGACCAGGCCGGTGATGATCTCGTTGATCTCGTACTGGATGGTGACCATCAGGATCACCGCGAGGGCGCCGATCGCGTAGTGCGCGCCGTGCTCCAGGTAGACGTAGTCGTCCAGGGTGCCCTGGCGGACCAGGTACACGGTGAGCGACCGGACGTACATCGCGCCGATGCCGAGGCCCAGCGCCATCAGGACGATGTCGTTGGTGATGGCGAACGCGCCGATCACGCCGTCGAAGGAGAAGGAGGCGTCGAGGACCTCCAGGTAGAGGAACATGAAGAACGCGGCCTTGCCGGCGCGCTCCTCCTCCTCGTGCTCGCGTTCCTCGTCCTCTTCGAGCTTGTCCTCGAAGTAGCCGGAGAGACCGCCCACGATCATGTAGGTGATCAGGCCCGCGATGCCGGAGATCAGGACCGTCTGTGCCTTGTCGACGTGCGCGCCGCCGTGCTGGTGGGCGTGGGTGGCGAAGGTGAAGGCGGTGACCAGCAGGACGATCAGGGCGATGCAGACCGACAGCATGTCGACCTTGCCGAGCTTGGCCAGCGGGCGCTCGATCCAGCGCAGCCACTGGATGTCCCGGTCCTCGAAGATGAAGTCCAGGAAGATCATCAGCAGGAACATGCCACCGAACGCGGCGATCGCCGGGTGCGCGTCGGTGACCAGCTCCTGGTAGTGGTCCTTGTTGTTGAGGGCGAGGTCGACGGCCTCGATCGGGCCCATCTTGGCGCTGATCGCGACGATGACGACGGGGAAGACCAGCCGCATACCGAACACGGCGATCAGGACACCGACGGTGAGGAAGATCTTCTGCCAGAAGGCGTTCATCTTCTTCAGGATTCCGGCGTTGACCACCGCGTTGTCGAACGACAGCGAGATCTCGAGGATGGAGAGGATCGCCACGACGCCGAAGCCTTCCCACCCCCCGTAGAAGACGGCGGCGACCAGGCCGAGCGCGGTGACCGCGAACGACCAGCCGAAGGTTTTGAGAACCACTGGCTACCCAATCCGTACGTGTACGGGGCTCCCCCGTGCCGCACTCGGCTTTACGAACTTTTGAAGCCGAAGTCTAGTCGGGCCCCGTTCGCCGCCCACCCTGCCCCGGCTTTTGCTCATATCGCGTTATGAGACGTTGACCCCGAAGTCCAGGGCGATGCCCCTGAGCCCCGACGCGTACCCCTGCCCCACCGCCCTGAACTTCCACTCACCCTGGTAGCGGTAGACCTCGCCGAAGATCATCGCGGTCTCGGTGGAGGCGTCCTCGGAGAGGTCGTAACGGGCCAGTTCCTGGCCGTCGGCCTGGTTGACCACGCGGATGAAGGCGTTGCTGACCTGACCGAAGGTCTGGCCGCGGTTGTCGGCGTCATGGATGGAGACCGGGAAGACGATCTTGTCGCAGCCGGCCGGCACCTTGGAGAGGTCGATCAGGAGCGACTCGTCGTCGCCCTCGCCCTCACCGGTGAGGTTGTCGCCGGTGTGCTCCACGGACCCGTCCGGGCTCTTGAGCTGGTTGTAGAAGATGAACCACTCGTCACCCATGACCCGCCCGCCCGCGCACATCAGGGCGCTGGCGTCGAGGTCGAAGTCGGCTCCGGTGGTGGAGCGCGCGTCCCAGCCGAGCCCGACCATCACCTGGGTGAGGTTGGGTGCGGCCTTGGACAGGGAGACGTTTCCCCCCTTGGCGAGCGTGACGCCCATGTGCTGTTCCCTCCCCGGGAGAGTGCTGCTGTGCGGTACCTGCGCGTCCGGCGCCGCACGCAAACGGTGCGACGCCGGACGGGTGACCAGGAGTGGCCCTAGACGTTGACGCCGAAGTCCTGGGCGATGCCGCGCAGGCCCGAGGCGTAGCCCTGGCCGATGGCCCGGAACTTCCACTCGGCGCCGTTGCGGTACAGCTCGCCGAAGACCATGGCCGTCTCCGTGGACGCGTCCTCGGAGAGGTCGTAGCGGGCGATCTCCGCCTCGCCGGCCTGGTTCACGACGCGGATGAACGCGTTGCGCACCTGGCCGAAGGACTGCTGGCGGTTCTCGGCGTCGTAGATCGAGACCGGGAAGACGATCTTGTCGACGTCGGCCGGGACCGCGGCGAGGTTGACCTTGATCTGCTCGTCGTCGCCCTCGCCCTCACCGGTGATGTTGTCGCCGGTGTGCTCGACGGAGCCGTCCGCGCTCTTGAGGTTGTTGAAGAAGACGAAGTTGGCGTCGCTGGCGACCTTGCCCGCCGAGTTCAGCAGCAGTGCGCTGGCGTCAAGGTCGAAGTCGGTGCCGGTCGTGGTGCGGACGTCCCACCCCAGACCGACGATGACCGCGGTCAGGCCCGGGGCCTCCTTGGTCAGCGATACGTTGCCGCCCTTGCTGAGGCTGACTCCCACGAGTCCTCCATAGGTTTGCTGGTGTGTGATGCTGCCGGATCAACGATTCGATCCTAGTGAGGGGTTCCCGGCCCACGCAGTCCCTGGAGGCGAACAATCACCGGGTGTCGAACTCTCAGAGGGTGTCGAGCGCCTTCACGTACTCGTTCAGGTCCCGGGCGTCCGGCAGGGCGTTGACGACGGTCCAGCGGACCACGCCCTCCTTGTCGATGACGAAGGTGCCGCGGACCGCGCAGCCCTTGTCCTCGGCGAAGACGCCGTAGGCGCGGGAGACCTCGCCGTGCGGCCAGAAGTCGCTGAGCAGCGGGTACTCCAGGCCCTCCTGCTCGGCGAAGACGCGCAGGGTGTGGATGGAGTCGTTGGAGACGGCGAGCAGCTGGGTGTCGCGGTCGGAGAACTGCGGAAGGTTGTCACGCAGCTCGCACAGCTCACCGGTGCACACGCCGGTGAAGGCGAAGGGGTAGAAGAGCAGCACGACGTTCTTGCTGCCGCGGAAGTCGGACAGCTTCACGGTGCGCCCGTGGTTGTCCTTGAGCTCGAAGTCGGGGGCCTTGTCGCCGACCTGGATCGCCATCGCGTGGATGTCCCTTCGGGAGCTGTTCGAGTGACGCAACCACCCTACGCAGCGATCACCGCACGGAAGCGGACGGGCCGGTCGTACCGGCCCGTCCGGTCCCACGGGGCTACTTCTTGGACTTGGCCGCCTTGGGCGTCACCAGCCGGCTGCCGCTCCAGTCCTTGCCCACGCTGACGCTCTTGGAGGCGGACAGGCCCGCCGTCGTCGCGGCTTCGGAGATGTCGCTCGGCTCCACGTAGCCGTCCCGGCCGGTCTTCGGCGTCAGCAGCAGGATCGAGCCGCCCTCCTCGATGTACGTGGTGGCGTCCACCAGCACATCGGTCAGGTCGCCGTCCTCGTCACGGAACCAGAGCACCACGGCATCGGCGACGTCGTCGTAGTCCTCGTCCACAAGGTCGCTGCCGATTACCTGCTCGATGGCCTCGCGGAGTTCCTGGTCTACGTCGTCGTCGTAGCCGATCTCCTGGACCACCTGCTCGGGCTGGAACCCCAGCCTCACGGCAGGGCTCGTCTCCGCGTGGTCCGCGGTCGCGCTCACGGGGTGCCTCCTGATCTTGGTCTTTGGGTATGTCTCAGCCACGCGCGTGCGCGAAGCAATGGCCGTAGTCCACACGGGCGGGGCGGATCGCGCAAGTACCCGGCGTTTCTGACGGCCGAAACGGTGACGTTCCGGAACGTGTCACCCCAACTCCAGGCACATCGTCGCGGTCACGTCGTGACGCATGCCACACCTTTCTGCCCTCTTTGCGTGTTTGGGAACCATACCCGGGTAAAGGGCCTCGGGTTACCCCGGAGTAGAGATGACGTTTGGCCCCCCGAGGTACACGATGGGGAGCGGTGCAGACATCTAGAAATACGGCCCTCTGACAGGTAAGGAACAGCGTGGCTTCCGGATCCGATCGCAACCCGATCATCATTGGCGGCCTTCCGAGTCAGGTTCCTGACTTCGATCCCGAGGAAACCCAGGAGTGGCTCGACTCCCTCGACGCCGCCGTGGACGAGCGCGGCCGGGAGCGGGCCCGCTATCTGATGCTGCGGCTCATCGAGCGGGCCCGCGAGAAGCGTGTGGCCGTGCCCGAGATGCGCAGCACGGACTACGTGAACACCATCCCGACCAGGGCTGAACCGTTCTTCCCGGGCAACGAGGAGATCGAGCGCAAGATCCTGAACGCCACCCGGTGGAACGCGGCCGTGATGGTCTCGCGCGCCCAGCGTCCCGGGATCGGCGTCGGCGGCCACATCGCCACCTTCGCCTCCTCCGCCTCCCTCTACGACGTCGGCTTCAACCACTTCTTCCGCGGCAAGGACGAGGGCGACGGCGGCGACCAGGTCTTCTTCCAGGGCCACGCCTCCCCCGGCATCTACGCCCGCGCCTTCCTCCTTGACCGGCTGAGCGAGGCCAACCTCGACGCGTTCCGCCAGGAGAAGTCGAAGGCCCCGCACGGCCTGTCCTCCTACCCGCACCCGCGGCTCATGCCGGACTTCTGGGAGTTCCCGACCGTGTCGATGGGCCTCGGTCCGATCGGCGCGATCTACCAGGCCCGGATGAACCGCTACATGCACGCGCGCGGGATCGCGGACACGAGCAAGTCGCAGGTGTGGGCGTTCCTCGGCGACGGCGAGATGGACGAGCCCGAGTCGCTCGGCCAGCTGACCATCGCCGCCCGCGAGGGCCTGGACAACCTGACCTTCGTCGTCAACTGCAACCTCCAGCGCCTCGACGGCCCGGTGCGCGGCAACGGCAAGGTCATCCAGGAGCTGGAGTCGGTCTTCCGGGGCGCCGGCTGGAACGTCATCAAGCTGATCTGGGACCGCAGCTGGGACCCGCTGCTCGCGCAGGACCGCGACGGCATCCTGGTCAACCGGATGAACACCACCCCGGACGGCCAGTTCCAGACCTACGCCACCGAGTCGGGCGCCTACATCCGCGAGCACTTCTTCGGCGACGACCAGCGGCTGCGCGCGATGGTCGAGGGCATGACCGACGACCAGATTCTCCACCTGGGCCGCGGCGGGCACGACCACAAGAAGATCTACGCGGCGTTCAAGGCGGCCGTGGAGCACAAGGGCCAGCCGACGGTCATCCTCGCGAAGACCGTCAAGGGCTGGACGCTGGGCCCCAACTTCGAGGGCCGCAACGCCACGCACCAGATGAAGAAGCTGACGGTCGACGACCTCAAGGGCTTCCGCGACCGGCTGCACCTGCCGATCTCCGACAAGGAGCTGGAGTCGGGCGCGCCGCCCTACTACCACCCGGGCCGGGACTCGGAGGAGATCCAGTACATGCACGACCGCCGACAGGGTCTCGGCGGTTACGTCCCCACGCGTGTGGTGCGCGCCAAGCCGCTCGCGCTGCCGGACGACAAGACGTACGCGACCGTGAAGAAGGGCTCCGGGCACCAGTCGATCGCCACGACGATGGCTTTCGTACGGCTGCTCAAGGACCTCATGCGGGACAAGGAGCTCGGCAAGCGGTTCGTGCTGATCGCGCCGGACGAGTACCGCACCTTCGGCATGGACTCGTTCTTCCCGAGTGCGAAGATCTACAACCCGCTCGGGCAGCAGTACGAGTCGGTGGACCGCGAGCTGCTGCTGGCGTACAAGGAGTCGCCGACGGGCCAGATGCTGCACGACGGCATCTCGGAGGCGGGCTGCACGGCCTCGCTGATCGCGGCGGGTTCGGCGTACGCCACCCACGGCGAACCGCTGATCCCGGTCTACGTCTTCTACTCGATGTTCGGTTTCCAGCGCACCGGCGACCAGTTCTGGCAGATGGCGGACCAGCTGGCGCGCGGTTTCGTCCTGGGCGCGACCGCGGGCCGTACGACCCTGACCGGTGAGGGGCTCCAGCACGCGGACGGCCACTCGCAGCTGCTCGCCTCGACCAACCCGGGCTGCGTGGCGTACGACCCGGCGTTCGGGTTCGAGATCGCGCACATCGTGCAGGACGGTCTGCGGCGGATGTACGGCCCGGACAGCGAGGACGTCTTCTACTACCTCACCGTCTACAACGAGCCGATCCAGCATCCGGCCGAGCCGGAGAACGTGGACGTGGAGGGCATTCTCAAGGGCGTCCACCGCTTCAGCGAGGGTGTGGCGGGGTCGATCCCGGCGCAGATCGTCGCGTCCGGTGTGGCGGTGCCGTGGGCGGTCGAGGCGCAGAAGATCCTCGCCGAGGACTGGAACGTCAAGGCCGACGTCTGGTCGGCGACCTCCTGGAACGAGCTGCGGCGCGACGCGGTGGCCTGCGAGGAGCACAACCTGCTGCACCCCGAGGAGGAGCAGCGGGTGCCGTACGTGACGCGCAAGTTCGCCGGCGCGGAGGGTCCGTTCGTGGCCGTGTCCGACTGGATGCGGGCGGTTCCGGACCAGATCGCGCGGTGGGTGCCGGGGACGTACCAGTCGCTGGGCGCGGACGGGTTCGGCTTCGCGGACACCCGCGGGGCGGCCCGGCGGTTCTTCCACATCGACGCGCAGTCGATCGTGGTGGGCGTGCTGACGGAGCTGGCGCGGGAGGGGAAGGTGGACCGGTCGGTGCTGAAGCAGGCGATCGACCGGTACCAGTTGCTCGATGTGTCGGCGGCGGATCCGGGGGCGGCGGGGGGCGACGCGTAGTCGTTTCACTGCGGGCCGGTGGGGGTTGCTCGCGCCCACGCGGCGGAGCCGCACATCGATGCAGCCCCGCGCCCCTGAAGGGTGGTGAGGCCTGCGGCCCACCACCCTTCACCCTTTCCTTACGATGCGGACATGAAGGAACAGTCGGCGCAGGACCGTTGGGAACAGCACACTCAGCGGCCCCTGCTGGCCCTCGCGGTGTTGTTCGCCGTCGCCTATGCCGTGCCGATCGTGGACACCTCGGCGGGGCATTCGCTGACGGCGGCGTGCACGGTGGCCGAGTGGGTGGTGTGGGGCGTCTTCGCGGTCGACTACCTGATGCGGTTGTCGCTGTCGCGGGACCGCCGGGGGTTCGTACGGCAGCACTGGATGGACCTGTGCGCCGTGGTGGTCCCGCTCATACAGCCCCTGCGTCTGCTGCGGCTGGTCTCCACGCTGCTGCTGGTGGGGCGGCGGGCGCGGATGGCCTCGCAGATCAGGGTGACGACGTACGTGGGCGGGGCGGTCGTCGGGCTGCTGATGTTCGGCTCGCTGGCGGTGCTCTCGGTGGAGCGGGACTCACCGAACGGGAACATCCGGACGCTGGGTGACGCGGTGTGGTGGTCCTTCACCACGATGACGACGGTCGGCTACGGCGACCACGCCCCGACGACCGGCCTGGGCCGGATGATCGCGGTCGGGCTGATGCTCTCCGGCATCGCCCTCCTCGGTGTCGTCACCGCGAACATCGCCGCCTGGTTCATCGAACGCTTCGAGAAGGACGACGTGGAGGAACGCGAACAGACGGAGGCGATCAGAGCCCTGACGGAAGAGGTAAGGGCCCTGCGAGCCGAGGTGGCGGCCTTGCGCAAGACGTCCGTCGGGGGCTGACAGGGACTCCGCCGAGGGCGTGGCCGATTCGGGCTCTCACGTCGGCAGACATGAGGCGGGCCCCCGGTCGTCCCACCGGGGGCCCTTCCCTCACACGCCCCGGGTCAGAACAGACCGCTGCCCGGGGTAGCCGCTCCGTACTGACCCCTCTGGGGGACACCCCCAGACCCCCGGCGATGATTCCGAGCGTCGCGCGATCCGGCCCGCTCCGCGACCACATGGAGCCCGGTGCCGTGCAAGCCGTCGGCAGACATGAGGCGGGCCCCCGGTCGTCCCACCGGGGGCCCTTCCCTCACACGCCCCGGGTCAGAACAGACCGCTGCCCGGGGTAGCCGCTCCGTACGAAGAAACCGGCCACCGCGCAGATGACTCCGATGATTCCGAGCGTCGCGCGATCCGGCCCGCTCCGTGACCACGTCCGGCCACGCGATCGGGGGTACCTGCGCGTTCCCTGTCCGAAGCCCGCCATCATCAACTCCCTGACACCCTCGCTTGGTTGGGTTCGTCTTGGGTTCAACGATGCGAGTACCCCGGTTCAGGCCGATAATCCTCCGGCCTTGCGGCGCGCCGCCCCCCTCCGGCAGCGCGCCGCAGCGCCGTCCGCCCTCCCCGTCACACGAGATGTGCCGTGCGGAGGGCTTGACTTACTGTGACCTGCGGCGCGCACCGGGTGCGAGAAATCTTTAGCCCCTTCACCCTGATAGGGGAAGAACGCTGACATCCCGTCAGGCGTGACCTGCGGTTTCTCAGATGTGGCCGACGCCCGCGCCCGCCTCCGCGTTCACCCCGCGCTTGGTGAGCAGCGCCACCAGGACGGCGAACGCGGCAACCCCGGCGGCGACCAGGGACGCGAGGCTCATCCCGGAGATGAAGGTGTCGTGGGCGACGTCGGTGATCTTCGCGACGATCTCCGGCGGGGTCCCCTTGGCGACCGGCGGGACACCCACCTGCACCGCCTCCGACGCCTGGTCCAGCTGGGCCGGCGTGAGCGGGGGCAGGCCCGCCTCCTTCCAGTTGCCCGCGAGGTCGCCGTCCACCTTGGAGGCCATCACGGCGCCCAGCACGGCCGTACCGAGGCTGCCGCCGATCTGCATCGCGGCCTGCTGGAGACCGCCGGCCACACCGGACAGCTCCATGGGCGCGTTGCCGACGATGACCTCGGTGGCGCCGACCATCACCGGCGCGAGGCCGAGGCCGAGCAGGGCGAACCAGAGCGACATGACCGCGCTGCCGGTGTCCGTCTCCAGCGTCGACATGCCGAACATCGCGATCGCCACCGACGCCATACCGCCGGCCAGCGGGATACGGGGGCCGAGCTTGGTGATCAGCACGCCCGCGAGCGGGGAGCCGACGATCATCATCCCGGTGAGCGGGAGCAGGTGGAGACCGGCGTCGATCGGGCTCATGCCGTGCACGTTCTGGAGGTAGAAGGTCACGAAGAACAGGCCGCCCATGAACGCGATCGCCATGAGGACCATCAGGACCACACCCGCCGACAGCGGCAGCGAGCGGAACAGCGCGAGCGGGATCAGCGGCTCCTTGACCTTCGTCTCCCAGAGCGCGAAGAGGGCGAAGCCCGCCAGGGAGGCCAGGATGAAGGTCCAGGTCAGTCCGTCGCCCCAGCCCCAGGTCGGGGCCTTGATGAGCGCCCACACCAGGCAGAACATGGCGCCGGACAGCAGGGCTATGCCCAGCAGGTCGAAGGAGCGCGGGGCGTTCTCCGCACGGTGGTCGAGCAGGATCAGCACACCGAGGACGAGCGCGAGGACGCCCACCGGCACGTTGATGAAGAACACCGACTGCCAGTTGACGTGCTCGACGAGGACACCGCCGAGGATCGGGCCGCCGGCGGTGGAGGCGCCGATGACCATGCCCCAGATGCCGATCGCCATGTTGAGCTTCTCGGCCGGGAAGGTGGCCCGCAGCAGACCGAGCGCGGCCGGCATCAGCAGCGCCCCGAACAGGCCCTGGAGGACGCGGAAGGTGACGACGGCGGCGATGGAGCTGGAGAGCCCGATCGCGCCCGAGGCGGCGGCGAAGCCGACCACGCCGATCAGGAAGGTCTGGCGGTGGCCGAAGCGGTCACCGAGCTTGCCCGCGGTGATCAGGGCGACCGCCAGGGCGAGGAAGTAGCCGTTGGTGATCCACTGGACGTCCGCGAAGCTCGCCTTGAGATCGGCCTGGATGGCCGGGTTGGCGATGGCCACGATGGTGCCGTCCAGGGCCACCATCATGACGCCGACAGCCACGGTCAGGAGAGTGAGCCACGGGTGGCCGCGCAGCCCGGAGGCGGGCACCTGATCCGACGCGGACGGCGACGCCCCGTCCCCCGGTCCCGTCGTGTCGAGGGTGGTCTGACTAGTCATGTGTTCGAGGCTAGTGACAGCCACTGACAATTGACAAACCAATTCACAAGTCGGTAACTGACACCAATGGAAACCCTGCGCGAACGCAAGAAACAGCGCACCCGGGAGGCACTGCTCCGGGTCGCCGTCGAACTGTTCACCACCCGCGGCTACGAAGGCACGACCGTCGACGACATCGCCGACGCCGTCGGCGTCTCGCAGCGCACCTTCTTCCGCTACTTCGCCGGCAAGGAGGACGCGGCCCTCGCACTCGACGGGATGACGGTCGCGCGCTTCGTCGAGGCCGTACGCGAGCGCCCCGCGCACGAGCCCCCGCTCCAGGCGCTGCGCCAAGCCGTGCTGGAGGGCTGGGACACCCTGCACGAGGTCGTGGACTCGGTCGTACCGGTGGAGCGGTTCCTCGCCCTGTACCGGGTGATCGAGTCGACCCCCGTGCTGCTCGCCGCCCATCTGCGGCGCTCGGTGGAGGCCGAGGAGGTCCTCGCGCAGGTGCTCGCGGAACGCGAGGGCCTCGACCCGGAGACCGACCCGCGGCCCCGCCTGACGGTGGCCGCCTTCGGCGGGGTGATGCGGATGACGGAACGCCGCTGGCTGACGGACGGGGACTTCAGCCTGGAGGCCATGCGGGAGCTGACGGTCTCCCACCTGGAACTGCTGGGACCGGCCCTGGCGGGCGAGTGGCTTCCTTACACCAAAACGTGATACCCGTCACTCGATTAACCCGAGACCGTCCCGTTCTCCTAGTGTGTCCTTTCAGTGACTTCCTTCGACACCTCCCCGCAACTCAACGTCTGGCGCGTACTGCTCGCGCTGGCCGTGGTGTTCGTGATGCTGGCGACCACCGGGTGGACCGCGCTGCACAACCAGCGCGAGACCACCCCGCTCCAGGCCTCCCTCGACTCCTGGACGCACGGCCGGCTCCACGGACACCGGCTGCCCGACCCGGACGCCTCCCCCGCGCTGCTCTCCCGGTACTTCGCGAAGCTCAGCTCGCAGGAGCGCGTCCACCTCGCGCAGCACTACCCGCTCGCGGTCGGCAACATGAACGGCGCCCCGGTCGGACTGCGCTACCAGGCCAACCGCCTCGCGCTGCTCCAGGCCCGTGGCGTCGAGCGTGAGCGCATGCACGACCCCCGGCTCACACCGTCCGGTCAGCAGGAGGCGGGCGAGCGGATGCACCGCTTCGAGGCGCTGACCGCCCCCGACCGCCACATCCTCGCCTTCGACCCCGACGGCTCCGGCCGGATCGCCGAGGTCTTCGGCGATCTGCGCACGGCGGAGCGGGTCTCGGTCGTCGTGCCGGGTGTCGACACCGACCTGCTCACCTTCCAGCGCACCAACCGCAGCTGGTCCGCGCCGGTCGGCATGGCCAAGGCCCTGTACCAGGCCGAGCGCGAGGCGCGCCCGGCCACGCGGACGGCGGTGATCGCCTGGGCCGACTACACCGCCCCCGCCGGACTCGGCATCGAATCGGCCACCGCGATGCGCGCCGAGAGCGGCGCCGTACGGCTGAACGCGCTGGTGCGCGCGCTGCCCGGCGCCACGCCCGTCTCCCTGTTCTGCCACAGCTACGGCTCCGTGGTGTGCGGGGTCGCCGCGCACACGCTGCCCGCCCGGGTGGCCGACATCGCGGTGGCCGGCAGCCCCGGGATGCGGGTCGCCAACGCCTCCCATCTGCGCACCTCCGCGCGGGTGTGGGCGATGCGGGACGCCGACGACTGGATCCAGGACGTGCCGTACCTGGAGGTCGGCGGGCTCGGCCACGGGGCCGACCCGGTGTCCTCCGCGTTCGGTGCCCGGGTGCTGTCCGCGCAGGGTG
Organism: Streptomyces sp. NRRL B-3229; assembly: GCF_000719505.1. Classification (NCBI taxonomy): domain Bacteria; kingdom Bacillati; phylum Actinomycetota; class Actinomycetes; order Kitasatosporales; family Streptomycetaceae; genus Streptomyces; species Streptomyces sp. NRRL B-3229. Next base: position 11,684 of record NZ_JOGP01000019.1, read on the forward strand.
CGGACGGACACGCCGGTTACTTCCAACCCGGAACGGAGAGTCTCGACAACTTCGCCGACATCGGCGTTGGCGCATACCGCTCGGTGCGGTGCGCCCACGAGGACGAAGCCTGCCGCGCCGGTTTGTCCGGCACGGCCACGGCCGGACGCGCGTAGAGACCGCAGGAACCGCGCTCTGCGCGAGGAGGGGACGAAGGAGCTCGTGCCGCATACGATGACCCGCATGGGTGACGTACTGGCCGGATTTCATGCCGCCTGGGAGTTCGACTCCGACTCCGTGCTCATCCGCTACGAACGGGGGATTCGCACACCGAAGCTCTTCCAGGCGCTGGGCGAACGCCGGATTCCCCTGGAGGCGATCTCCGGGGTGACGCTGTCGCCCGGCAAGCGGGGCACAGTGGTCCTGCACGCCGTGCCGCGACCGGGGGCGGACCCGCTCATGGAGGCGGCGGCGGGGCAGCTGAAGGAAGGGTGCGATCCGTACCGGCTGGTGCTGCCTGCGGACAAGGAGACGCTCGCCGAGTACTACCGGGACGAACTGAGCGCGCTGCTGAAGGAGGACGACGAGGAGGCGGAACGTTTCCTGGTCGCGGCGCCCGAAGTGCCGTTGCAGTTCAAGGCGTACGACGGGAAGGCGTCCTTCGACGGCCGCACCGTCGGCTTCCGGTGGTTCTGGACGGGAGCGTCGTCGGCGAAGTGGAAGGCCGGGGACCAGAGTTTCCCGGTGTCCGAGCTGACGGGTGTCGAGTGGCGGTCACCGGAGGTCTTCGAGGGGCATCTGCGGCTGCTCCGCGGGGAGCCGGGGCCGGTGCAGGCGGACCAGGACCCGGCGGCCGTGGTGTTCGGACTGGGGTACGGGCCCGTGCACGAGTCATTGCCCTTCGCCGCCGCCGTGCTGGCCGCGGTGAAGCAGCGCGGGGCCACGGCGGCGGTCACGGCCGTGGCCGCGCCGCGCCGGGACCCCGCGGACATCGCCGAGCGGATCCGCCACCTCGGGGAGCTGCACCAGGCCGGGCTGGTCACCGACGAGGAGTTCTCCGTGAAGAAGGCGGAACTGCTGGCGGAGCTCTAGCTCACTCCCGGCCCGCCGACGAGAACCGCATGTCCGCGTACCGGTCGCCCGCCACCTGGCCGGCGATCGGCTCCAGCAGCTCCAGTTCCTCCTTGGTGAGCTCGATGCCCGTCGCCGCCGCGTTCTCCTCCACCCGGGCCGGCTTGCGGGTGCCCGGGATCGGGACGACCGGGAGGCCGTGGACCTCGGACTGCTGCTGGACCCAGGCCAGGGCGACCTGACCCAGGGAGACTCCGTGGGCGTCGGCGACCTGGCGGATCGGCTCCAGCAGGGCCGCGTTCGCCGCCGCGTTGTCGCCCGTGAAGCGGGGCTGCTGGCGGCGGAAGTCGTCGGCGGTGAGGTCCTTGGCGGCGTCGGTGAAGGAGCCGGTGAGGAAGCCGCGGCCGAGCGGGGAGTACGGGACGAGGGTGACACCGAGTTCACGGGCGGCCGGGACCACCTTGGCCTCGATGTCCCGGCTGAACAGGGACCACTCCGACTGCACGGCGGCGATCGGGTGGACGGCCTGGGCCGCGCGCAGCTCGCCCGCGGTGACCTCGCTCAGGCCCAGGTGCTTGACCTTGCCCTCGCGCACCAGCTCGGCCATCGTGCCGACGGACTCCTCGATCGGCACGTTCACATCGCGCCGGTGCATGTAGTAGAGGTCGATGACGTCGACGTCCAGCCGCTTCAGGCTCGCCTCGACGGCCTGGCGGATGTAGGGCGGGTCGTTGCGGATGATCCGCCGGGTCGGGTCGTCCGCGGGTATCGACAGGGCGAACTTGGTGGCGATCACGACCTCGTCGCGGTGGGCCTTGAAGAACGGGGACAGGAACTTCTCGTTCTCCCCCTGCCCGTAGGCGTCCGCCGTGTCGTAGAGGGTGATCCCGAGCTCCAGGGCCCGCTCCAGGGTGGCCCGGGACGCCTCCGCGTCCACGGGGCCGTACGCGAAGCTCATGCCCATGCAGCCGAGTCCCTGGACGCCGACCTCCGGGCCGTTCTCGCCCAGTCGTGCGGTGGGGATCCTGCTGTCGGTCATCCTGCCTTCTCCTTCTCCCAGTCGGCGCTGCCGGCCTCGGCGTAGAAACTGATCTTGTGGTCCAGAACGGCGAGGGTGTCCTGGAGCTCCGCGATCCGGGCCAGCACGTCCCGGCGGGTCGTCTCCAGCAGCTTGAAGCGGTCGCCGAAGGTCTGGTCGCCCTCCCGCACCAGCTCCGCGTACCGGACCATGTCGGCGACCGGCATGCCGGTGAGCCGGAGCTTGCCGACGAAGGCGAGCCAGTCGAGGTCGCGGTTGCTGTAGCGGCGCTGGCCGGTGTGCGAGCGGTCGATGTGCGGCATCAGGCCGATGCGCTCGTACCAGCGCAGGGTGTGCGCGGTCAGGCCGGTGAAGGCGACGACCTCGCTGATCGTGTAGCTGTCCTGGCCGTTGGGGCGCCGGTGCGGGTGGGGCGGGGCGGCACAGCTGTCGGTCCTGGTACTCGTGGTCTCCATCACCGTCATGACCTCAACGCTATGGCCTTGGAGTGCACTCGAAGCAAGCGGTACCGGTAAGAAATCGGCAGGACCGCGCACGGATCGGGTGACTAGCCTGCGGGACATGAGTCTCGTACGCCGGGCCCTGCCCGAGGACGCCGAGGAAGTGCTGCGGCTGCGCCAGGTGATGATCGACGCGCTGCCCGGTGGGGACGCCTCCACCGCGTGGCACGCGCAGGCGCTGCCGTCGCTGCGGCAGAGACTGGGCGAGTCCGACGGGGACTTCGCGGCCTTCGTCGTCGATCACCCGGACCGGCCGGGGGCGTTGGCCGCGCTGGTGGTCGGGACCGTCGACTACCGGATCGGCAAGGCGGGCAACCCGCACGGTCTCGCCGGGTACGTCTTCAGCGTGGCCACCGATCCGGGCGCCCGGCGGCGCGGGTACGCGCGGGCGTGCATGGACGAGCTGCTGGCGTGGTTCCGCGAGCGGGGTGCCGGACAGGTCATGCTGACCGCGTCCCCGGAGGCCGAGCCGCTCTACGCGGACCTCGGCTTCGTCATCAAGCCGGACCCCACGATGATTCTGAAGCTGTGAGCGGCTTAACCTCGACGGCATGTCGTTGCAGAGCCTCGCCCTGATCGAGAACTGGCCGGTTCCCACCTCCGCGGCGGGGGTGGTGCGGGCCGACGGCACGGTCCTCGGCACCCATGGTCCGGTGACCCACCGCTTCCCGCTGGCCTCGGTCACCAAGCCGCTCGCCGCATACGCCGTCCTCGTCGCGTACGAGGAGGGCGCGATCGAGCTCGACGAGCCGGCCGGGCCGGGCGGCTCGACCGTGCGGCATCTGCTCGCGCACACCTCGGGGCTGGCCTTCGACGAGCACCGCGTCACCGCCCCGCCAGGGGAGCGCCGGCTCTACTCGAACGCCGGGTTCGAGCAGCTCGGCGACCATCTCGCCAAGGCCACGGACATCCCGTTCGCGGAGTATCTGCGGCAGGCGGTGCTGGAGCCGCTGGGCATGACGTCGACGTCGCTGGAGGGCTCCCCGGCGAAGGACGGGGTCTCGACGGTCGAGGACATGCTCCGGTTCGCGGCGGAGGTGCAGGCACCGCGGCTGCTGGACCCGCGCACGGTCGCCGAGGCGATGACGGTCCAGTACCCGGGCACGAAGGGCGTGCTGCCCGGCTACGGCCACCAGAACCCCAACGACTGGGGTCTGGGCTTCGAGATCCGGGACTCCAAGTCCCCGCACTGGACGGGCTCCTCGTCCTCGCCGCGCACCTTCGGGCACTTCGGCCAGTCCGGCACGTTCCTGTGGATCGACCCGGACGCGCGGGCGGCCTGCGTGGCCCTGACCGACCGCCCCTTCGGGCCCTGGGCGGTCGAGGCGTGGCCGCCGTTCACCGACGCGGTGCGCTCCGAGCTCTAGGACATCTCCCACAGCAGCAGTTCGGCCCCGGTCACCGCCACCGCGTCCAGTTCCTTCGCGTCGGTGACCCGGGCCGCGTCACCGGGGCCCAGCTCCTCGCCGTCCAGCCGCACGTCACCGCGCACGACATGGACGTAGAGGAACGGTGCGTCCGGTACCGCGGTCCGCTCCCCCGCGGCCAGCCGCCGCACGTGCAGCATCGCGCCGGCCTCCGGTATCGCGTACGGCGTCGAATCGGCGATCCCCCGGACGATCTCGTACGACGGCTCGCCGCCCGGCTCCAGGGGCGCCAGCCAGGTCTGCACGAAGGTCAGCGGAGTGTCGGCGTCGTTGCGCTCGACGTGCCGCACGCCCGCGGCGGCGCTGAGCCGCTGCACGTCACCGGCCCGCACGACCGTCGCGTGCCCGGTGGAGTCGCGGTGCGTGAGCTCCCCCTCGACCACCCAGGTCACGATCTCGGTGTGGCTGTGCGGGTGCTCGTCGAACCCGGCACCGGGCAGCAGCCGCTCCTCGTTGCACGCGATCAGCGCGCCGAACCGCAGATTGCCGGGATCGTAGTGCGGCCCGAACGAAAAGGCGTGCCACGACTCGATCCCACCCCCGGGATCCCCGCCTGGATAGCGCTCGCCGGCGCGCCATACGTCCGTCACGGGACCACGGTAGACCCGCCGCAACGTGTCCGGACCGTCAAGCACAACCCCGGCGGCGCGCACTGACGTCCGGATAAGGCAGTCTTGTCCACGTGCCCGAACCCGAACTCCGCAAGTCCGATCCCGCCGCGTCCGTCGTCCACGCTCACGCCGCGACCCTGAAGCGGCTGGAGAAGTCGTCCGGGTCGCTGGCCCAGCAGGCCATCGCGCGGATGGACGAGACGCTGCCGTGGTACCGGGCGATGCCCCCGGAGAACCGTTCCTGGATCGGGCTGGTCGCCCAGGCCGGTATCGCGGCCTTCACCGAGTGGTTCCGGCGTCCCGACGCCCCGCAGGCCATCTCCACCGACGTGTTCGGCACCGCTCCGCGGGAGCTGACCCGGGCCATCACGCTGCGGCAGACCGTCGAGATGGTGCGCACCACGATCGAGGTGATGGAGAGCGCGATCGACGAGGTCGCGGCCCCCGGTGACGAGTCCGTGCTGCGCGAGGCCCTGCTGGTCTACGCCCGTGAGATCGCCTTCGCCACCGCCCAGGTCTACGCCCAGGCCGCCGAGGCACGCGGTGCCTGGGACGCCCGCCTGGAATCACTGGTGGTCAACGCCGTGCTGAGCGGAGAGGCCGACGAAGGCGCCGTGAGCAGGGCCGCCGCGCTCGGCTGGAACGCGCCCGAGCATGTGTGCGTGGTGCTGGGCACGGCCCCCGACGGGGACTCCGAGCTGACCGTGGAGGCCATCCGGCGGGCCGCCCGGCACGCCAAGCTCCAGGTGCTGACCGGGGTGCTCGGGGCGCGGCTCGTCGTCATCGCGGGCGGCAGCGACAACCCGCTGGCCGTGGCCAAGTCGCTGATCGGACCGTATGCGGCCGGACCGGTGGTCGCCGGTCCCGTCGTACCCGATCTGCTGGCCGCGACCCGGTCCGCGCAGGCGGCCGCCGCGGGACTCAAGGCGTGTTCGGCCTGGCAGGACGCCCCGCGCCCGGTGCTGGCGGACGACCTGCTTCCGGAACGTGCGATGGCCGGTGATCCCAGTGCGCGCGAGCAGTTGGTGGAGGAGATCTACAGACCGCTGGAGGAGGCCGGTTCCGCGCTCCTCGAAACCCTGTCCGTCTACCTCGAACAGGCGTCCAGTCTGGAGGGTGCGGCCCGGATGCTTTTCGTGCATCCCAACACCGTGCGCTACCGGCTTCGACGTGTGACTGACGTCACCGGCTGGTCGCCTTCCGATGTACGGTCGGCGTTCACCCTGCGGATCGCGCTCATCCTGGGGCGTCTGGCCGACGGTGATCTCCAGCCCTAGGCTTTTGTCGGGGGCCAACAAAACCCCCACACGTTCTTCGTCCCTGTCCCCACGGGCGGCTTGGGCCGCCCTCAAGAGAGAGTGTGAGAGTGCTCGTACTCGTCGCTCCCGGCCAGGGCGCCCAGACGCCCGGCTTCCTGACCCCCTGGCTCGAACTCCCCGGTGCCGCGGACCGCGTCGCCGCGTGGTCCGACGCCATCGGACTGGATCTCGCCCACTACGGCACACAGGCCGACGCCGACGCCATCCGGGACACCTCGGTGGCCCAGCCGCTGCTGGTCGCGGCCGGGATCCTGTCCGCCTCGGCACTCGGTGCCATCGCCGACATCGCCCCCGGAGCGGTCGCCGGGCACAGCGTCGGTGAGATCACCGCCGCCTCCTTCGCGGGCGTCCTGGACGACACCGCCGCCCTCACCCTCGTCCGCAAGCGGGGTCTGGCCATGGCCGACGCCGCCGCGATCACCGAGACCGGCATGTCGGCGCTGCTCGGCGGTGACCCGGAGGTCTCCGTCGCGCACCTGGAGAAGCTGGGCCTGACCCCGGCGAACGTCAACGGCGCCGGTCAGATCGTCGCCGCGGGCACGCTGGAGCAGCTCGCCGCGCTGAACGACGACAAGCCCGAGGGTGTCCGCAAGGTCGTCCCGCTCAAGGTCGCCGGCGCCTTCCACACGCACCACATGGCCCCCGCGGTCGACGCGCTGGCCAAGGCCGCCGCCGACCTGACGCCGGCCGACCCGACGGTCACGTACGTCTCCAACAAGGACGGGCAGACCGTCGCCACCGGCGCCGAGGTGCTGGAGCGGCTGGTCGGCCAGGTCGCCAACCCGGTCCGCTGGGACCTGTGCATGGAGACCTTCAAGGAGCTCGGCGCCACCGCGCTCATCGAGGTGTCCCCCGGCGGCACGCTGGTCGGCCTCGCCAAGCGCGCGCTGCCCGGTGTCACGACGCTGGCGCTCAAGACCCCCGACGACCTCGACGCTGCTCGCGAGCTCATCGCCGAGCACGGTGCCTGAGAAGGAGCACGAGAGCATGTCGAAGATCAAGCCCAGCAAGGGCGCCCCGTACGCGCGCATCCTCGGGGTCGGCGGCTACCGTCCGACCCGGGTCGTGCCGAACGAGGTGATCCTCGAGACGATCGACTCCTCCGACGAGTGGATCCGCTCGCGCTCCGGCATCCAGACCCGGCACTGGGCGAACGCCGAGGAGACCGTCGCCGCCATGTCGATCGAGGCGTCCGGCAAGGCGATCGCCGACGCCGGGATCTCCGCCGAGCAGATCGGCGGCGTGATCGTCTCGACCGTCTCGCACTTCAAGCAGACCCCGGCCGTGGCGACCGAGATCGCCGACAAGCTGGGCACGAACAAGGCGGCCGCCTTCGACATCTCGGCGGGCTGCGCGGGCTTCGGCTACGGCCTCACCCTCGCCAAGGGCATGATCGTCGAGGGCAGCGCGGAGTACGTCCTGGTGATCGGCGTCGAGCGGCTGAGCGACCTGACCGACCTGGAGGACCGGGCCACCGCCTTCCTGTTCGGCGACGGCGCCGGCGCGGTCGTCGTGGGTCCCTCCCAGGAGCCGGCCATCGGCCCCACCGTGTGGGGTTCCGAGGGCGACAAGTCCGAGACGATCAAGCAGACCGTGGCGTGGAACGAGTACGACAGCTCCACGGACAAGTTCCCTGCGATCACGCAGGAGGGCCAGGCGGTGTTCCGCTGGGCCGTGTTCGAGATGGCGAAGGTCGCCCAGCAGGCGCTGGACGCGGCCGGGATCAGCCCGGACGACCTGGACGTCTTCATCCCCCACCAGGCCAACGAGCGGATCATCGACTCGATGGTGAAGACGCTCAAGCTGCCGGAGCACGTCACGGTCGCGCGTGACGTACGCACCACCGGCAACACCTCGGCCGCCTCGATCCCGCTCGCGATGGAGCGGCTCCTGGCGACCGGCGAGGCGAAGAGCGGCGACACCGCGCTCGTCATCGGATTCGGGGCGGGTCTCGTCTACGCCGCCACTGTCGTTACCCTCCCCTAGGCACTCCGTGCCGGATCGACCGGTCCGGGACGGAAAACACTGCCAACCCTCTGGATAAGAAAACGAAGGAGCGCCAAATGGCCGCCACTCAGGAAGAGATCGTCGCCGGTCTCGCCGACATCGTGAACGAGATCGCCGGCATCCCGGTTGAGGACGTCCAGCTGGACAAGTCCTTCACCGACGACCTGGACGTCGACTCGCTGTCCATGGTCGAGGTCGTCGTCGCCGCCGAAGAGCGCTTCGACGTCAAGATCCCGGACGACGACGTCAAGAACCTCAAGACGGTCGGCGACGCGACCGACTACATCCTCAAGCACCAGGCCTGAGCCCCTGCTTGGGCCGGACGCTGACCGGCCCCGCCACCCGGCGGTGGCGCCGCTTAATCCTCGTACCGTTGGAGAAAGATTTCCCGTGAGCCCGACCAATCGCACCGTGGTCGTCACCGGTATCGGCGCAACCACACCGCTGGGTGGCGACGCAGCCTCTACCTGGGAGGGTCTGGTCGCCGGCAAGTCCGGCGTCAAGCCCCTCGAGCAGGAGTGGGCCGCCGACCAGGCGGTCCGTATCGCGGCGCCCGTCGCCGTGGAGCCGACCGAGGTGATCCCGCGGCCGCAGGCCCGGCGCCTCGACCGTTCGGCACAGTTCGCACTGGTCGCCGCCAAGGAGGCGTGGGCTGACGCGGGCTTCGAGGGCAAGGCCGGCGAGGAGGGCTCGGTCGGCGACGTCGACCCGGACCGCCTCGGCGCCGTCATCGCCTCCGGCATCGGCGGTGTGACGACCCTCCTGGACCAGTACGACGTGCTGAAGGAGAAGGGCGTCCGCCGCGTCTCCCCGCACACCGTTCCCATGCTCATGCCGAACGGCCCCTCGGCCAACGTGGGCCTGCTGGTGGGCGCCCGGGCGGGCGTGCACACGCCGGTCTCCGCGTGCGCCTCGGGCGCCGAGGCCATCGGCTACGCCATCGAGATGATCCGCACCGGCCGCGCCGACATCGTCGTCGCCGGTGGCACCGAGGCGGCGATCCACCCGCTGCCCATCGCCGCGTTCGGCAACATGATGGCGATGTCCAAGAACAACGACGACCCGCAGGGCGCCTCGCGTCCCTACGACACCGCCCGGGACGGCTTCGTCCTCGGCGAGGGCGCCGGTGTGGTCGTCCTGGAGTCCGCGGAGCATGCCGCCAGGCGCGGCGCCCGGGTGTACGCCGAGGCGGTCGGTCAGGGCATCTCCGCCGACGCCCACGACATCGTGCAGCCCGAGCCGGAGGGCCGGGGCATCTCGGCCGCCCTCCAGCACCTGCTCGAGAACACCGACCTGGACCCGGCGGAGATCGTGCACGTCAACGCGCACGCCACGTCGACGCCGGCCGGTGACATCGCCGAGCTCAAGGCGCTGCGCAAGGTGTTCGGGGACGACGCGGACCACATGGCGGTCTCGGCGACCAAGTCGATGACCGGTCACCTGCTGGGTGGTGCCGGTGGCATCGAGACGGTCGCGACCGTCCTCGCCCTGTACCACCGGGTGGCCCCGCCGACCATCAACGTCGAGAACCTCGACCCGGAGGCGGAGGCCAACGCCGACGTCGTCCGCGGCGAGGCGCGCAAGCTGCCCGTGGAGGGCCGTATCGCCGCGCTGAACGACTCGTTCGGCTTCGGCGGGCACAACGTGGTACTGGCGTTCCGTACGGTCTGAGAACGCCGTCAGCTGGAAATGGCCCGGTCTCCGTGGGGAGGCCGGGCCATTCGCCGTCTCGGTGTCTGTCGTCGGCCTGGTGCGGGTCGTATGTGGCTGGTCGCGCAGTTCCTCGCGCCCCTTAAGGGGCGCCTTCACACCACCTGGTGCAGCCAGCGGACCGGGGCGCCCTCGCCCGCGTACCGGAACGGCTCCAGCTCGTCGTCCCACGGCTTGCCCAGGAGTTTGGCCAGTTCTGCTTCCAGGTCGGTCTCGCCCCTCTGGGAGCGCGTGAGGGCTGCCCTCAACCTGTCCTCCGGGATCAGGATGTCGCCGTGGATGCCGGTGACCGCGTGGAAGATGCCGAGTTCGGGGGTGCAGCTGTAGCGCTCGCCCTCGGCGGTGGCGCAGGGCTCGGCCGTGACCTCGAAGCGCAGCAGGTGCCAGCCCCGCAGCGCCGACGCGAGCTTGGACGCGGTGCCGACCTCGCCCTTCCAGGAGAACTCCGAGCGCCAGGTGCCGGGCGCGGCGGGCTGCCGGATCCAGTCGAGGTTGACGCGCGTGCCGAGCACCCCGGCGATCGCCCACTCGACGTGCGGGCACAGCGCGCGCGGCGCGGAGTGCACGTACAGAACTCCACGTGTCGTCACCGGGACCTCCGGGCAGAGCGGGACAGGTCTTGCTGGCCGGCACGGCGGCGATGCCGACCGGCCACGTTGAGGGCGAGGCTACCGTGCGGCGGCGCAAGGAGTGTGACGTACCGTCGGTCCCGATGCCCCGAAACGCCCGCCATTCACCCGGCAGGACGCTAGTACGGGTCCCGATCGTTCCCTCGGGGCCGCCGGGAACTCGGGCGCGTTGTTATGAACGGACCACCATTTCACGAGGGGAACACCACGGATGCGCATGCAGGGCCACCGCTCGCGGGCCGTCGCCGCCGTCCTGACCGCGGCTCTTGTGGGCGTCGCCGGGTGTGACACCGCGGGCGGCGACTCCGCGGCGCCGACCGCCAAGGCGAAGCCCTCGCCGAAGCCCACGCCCGCCTGGGACAGCAGCCCGGCCTCGCTGGCCGCCGTCGGCGACTCCATCACCCGCGGCTTCGACGCGTGCGGGGTGCTGACCGACTGCCCCGACGTGTCCTGGGCCACCGGGGGCAGCGCGCAGGTCGACTCCCTGGCCGTACGGCTGCTGGGGAAGGCCAAGGCGGCCGAACGGAGCTGGAACTACGCGGTGTCCGGGTCGAGGATGGCCGATCTGTCCGCGCAGATGTCCCAGGCGGCCTCGCGCGCGCCGGCGCTGGTGACGGTGATGGTGGGCGCCAACGACGCCTGCCGGGACTCCACGGCGGCGATGACCCCGGTGTCCGAGTTCCGGGCCGGGTTCGAGGACGCCCTGAGCGTGCTGCGCCAAAAGGCGCCCAAGGCGCAGGTGTACGTGGCGAGCGTGCCCAACCTCAAGCGGCTGTGGTCCCAGGGGCGGACCAACCCGCTGGGCAAGCAGGTGTGGAAGCTGGGCGTGTGCCCGTCGATGCTGGCCGACGCGGACGCCCTGGACGCGGCGGCGACCGAGCGCCGGGACACCGTGCAGAAGCGGGTGGAGCAGTACAACGCCGTGCTGAAGCAGGTGTGCGCGAAGGACGCGCACTGCCGGTACGACGGGGGCGCGGTGTACGACTACCGCTTCGGCACCGACCAGCTCAGTCACTGGGACTGGTTCCATCCGAGCGTGAACGGCCAGGCACGGCTGGCGGAGATCGCATACCGCAAGGTCAAGGCCGTGACTTAAAGTTCCGCACATGAACGAACTCTTCGCCACGCTTCCCGACGGCACACCGGTCCACCGCTGGACCCTGGAGCGCGCGGGCGTGCGCGTGCGGATCCTGTCCTACGGCGGGATCGTGCAGTCGGTCGAGGTCCCGGACCGGCAGGGGCGGACGGCGGACGTGGTGCTGGGGTTCGCCGATCTGGACGGGTACCTGGAGCACTCCGGTCCCTATCTCGGTGCCTTCATCGGGCGGTACGCGAACCGGATCGCGGGCGCCCGTTTCGAGCTGGACGGGCGGACGTACGCGCTCGCGGCGAACAACGCGCCCAACTCCCTGCACGGCGGGGAGAACGGCTTCGACAAGCGGGTGTGGGACCTGGAGCCGGCCGGGGAGTTCGGGGTGCGGCTGAGCCGGGTCAGCCCGCACGGCGAGGAGGGCTTCCCGGGCCGCCTTGAGGTCTCCGGGACCTACGCGCTGGACGAGTCGGGCGCGCTGCGGATCTCGTACGAGGCGGTCACCGACGCGCCGACCCTGGTGAACCTGACCAACCACAGCTACTTCAACCTGGCCGGGTCCGGGAACGCGGGCGGGCACGAACTGCGGATCGACGCCTCGCGGTTCACTCCGGTCGACGCGGACCTGATCCCGACGGGGGTCGAGGAGGTCGCGGGCACCCGGTTCGACTTCCGTCGGACGCGCAAGGTCGGGGCCGGGTACGACCACAACTTCGTGCTCGACAAGGGGCTCACCGATCAGGCCGTGGAGGTGGCCGAGCTGTACGACCCGGCGTCCGGGCGGGTGCTGGCGGTGTCGACCACCGAACCGGGGCTCCAGCTGTACACCGCGGACCACCTGCCCGAGCCCTTCGCGCCCGGCGACGGCATCGCGCTGGAGACCCAGCACTTCCCGGACTCCCCCCACCGCCCGGAGTTCCCGAGCACGGTGCTGCGGCCGGGTGAGGTGTACCGGTCGGAGACGGTGTACGGGTTCGCCGTCCGCTAGGAACGGCTTCTCGGTCCGCCGGAGAGAGACGAGCCCCGGCCCAGGGGTCAGGTCCCGGGCCGGGGCTGCTTGTGCGGGGGCCGTGCCCCCTGATATCAGACGTTAATCGTCGCGGTGACCCGGCGGTCCTCGATCGAGCGTCCCACCTGGATCTCGTACGAACCCTTCACATAAGCCCACGACGAGGTCTTCTCGTCCCAGATCTCGAAGGCCCGGCGCGGGATCTCCACGGTGACCTCGACGCTCTCGCCGGGGCCGGCCTCGGCTCCCGCGAACCCGGCGAGCCTGCGGCCCGGGCGCTCGGCGTCGGGCTCGGGCGCCAGGTAGACCTGGACGACCTCGCGGCCCGCGCGGCTGCCGGAGTTGCGCAGCCGGACCCGCACGGTGGCGCCCTGGACCTCGACGGACTCGTAGGTCCAGTCGGTGTAGCCGAGGCCGTGGCCGAACGGGTAGGCCGGGGTGCGGCCCGTCTTCTCCCAGGCCGGGTAGCCGATGAAGACGCCTTCGTCGTAAGGGAGTTCTCCGTCCACCGGGGCGACCCGGGTGACCGGGGCGTCGGCCAGGGTGCCCCAGGTGGTGGGGAGGCGGCCACCGGGTTCGTGGGCGCCGGTGAGGACGTCGGCGAGGGCGGCGCCGCCCTCCTGGCCGGGGAACCAGCCGAGCAGGATCGCGGCGACGTCCGCGCGCCAGGGCAGCTCCACCGGGGAGCCGGAGTTCACGATCACGACGGTGTTCGGGTTGGCGGCGGCGACCGCGCGGACCAGGTCGTCCTGCCGGCCGGGCAGGGTGAGGTCCTTGCGGTCGTAGCCCTCGGACTCGACGCGGTCGGTGGTGGCGACCACGACGACGGCGGTGTCCGCGTGCCGGGCCGCCTCCACGGCCTCGGCGATCAGCTCGTCCGGGTCGCGCCGCGGGTCCCGGTGGGCGAGGGCGAACCCCACGACCTTCATGGGGAGGTCGTCGGGGAGGTCGACGACGTGGGTGAGGGAGACCTCGACCGGTTCGCCCGCGGTCAGTTCGACCTCGGCGCGGGGTTCTGGCGCGCCGAAGAAGGAGATGAACGGGTCGTCCTTGTCGGTGCTCTGGACGTCGTCGTAGTGGGTGGTGCCGTCGACGGCCAGCCTGAAGGCGCCGAGTCCCTTGATGCCGAAGGTGTGGGGGCCGGTCTCGCGCGGGGTGAAGGTGCCGGTCAGCTCGACGGTGTGGAGGCGGTCGTGGGTGACGCCCTCGGGGAGGTCCGAACCCATCCACTGGATCTGGCCGTTGGGCGCGGAGCGGGTGCCGAGGACGGTACCGGCCGCGTCCCGGCAGATCGCCCGGAGATCGAACCCCTTGTCGGCGACGGCGAGTTCGGTGTTCGGGTCGGCGCCGATGCGGTAGCTCACCGAGCCCTCGGGGAGGGCGGCGGTGAGGCCGTCGAGCGGGGAGACGATCCGGTCCGGGAAGACGGTGGCGGAGCCGCCGCCGAGGATGCGGGCGTCGCGGGCGGCGGCGCCGCTGAGGGCGACGGTGCCCGGCTTCAGCGGCAGCGCGCCCTGGTTGCGGACCAGCACGAAGGAGCGGCGGGCGATCTCGCGGGCCAGCGCCTCGCCGTCGACGGACGGGGGCAGTTCGGTGACCACGGGTTCGGCGCCGTCCAGGATGCCGACGCGGGCGGCGAGCCGCAGCACGTTGCGTACGGCGGTGTCGACCGTGCTCTCCGCGACCTCGCCGTTCCGTACGGCGCGGGCGAGGGGCTCGCCGTAGACGGTCGCCGGGCCGGGCATGGCGATGTCGAGGCCGCCCTCGATGGCGCCCTTCGTGGAGCGGGCGGCCATCCAGTCGGAGACGTTGCAGCCGTCGAAGCCCCATTCGCCGCGCAGGACTTCGTTGACGAGGTGGTGGTGCTCGGTCATCGTCGTGCCGTTGACCGTGTTGTAGGCGGTCATGATGCCCCAGGGGTGGGCGTGCTCCACGATGTGCTCGAAGGGCGCCAGGTACAGCTCGCGCAGCGCGCGTTCGGAGACCAGGTTGTTCACCGTGAAGCGGTCGGTCTCGGCGTCGTTGGCGACGAAGTGCTTGGCGGTGGTGCCGACGCCGCCCTCCTGGACGCCGGTGACGTAACCGGCGGCGATCCGTCCGGTGAGGTACGGGTCCTCGCTGTAGGCCTCGAAGTGGCGGCCGCCGAGCGGGGAGCGGTGGAGGTTCACGGTCGGGGCGAGCAGGACGTGCACCCCCTTGCGGCGGGCCTCCTGGGCGAGCAACCGGCCGGCCCTGCGCGCGAGTTCGGGGTCCCAGGCGGCGGCGAGGGCGGTCGGGGAGGGCAGGGCGATCGACGGGTCGTCGGCGCTCCAGCGGACACCGCGGACGCCGATCGGGCCGTCGGACATGACGAGGGAGGGCAGACCGATCTCCGGGAGCGCGGGCAGGGACCACATGTCCTGGCCGCCGAGGAGCCTGGCCTTGGCGTCGAGGTCCAGCCGGGTCAGAGCCGCCTCGACGGCCGCCTCACGGGCGTGGTCGGCGGGGGTGGTGGCCTGGTGTCCCTCGGGTGCCGCCATGACGGTGCCTCCTCGTTGAAGTCCGACCGGTCCTCCCATCGTGCATCGACTGCCTGGCGAGCGGTAGGTTTCGTTACCTTGCCGTTATTTCAGGCTCCCGATGATGTCGTACGGTGACGCCATGAACGCCAGGACCAGAAGCGAGGAGCGCCGGGCCGAGATCGTCCGGGCGGCCCTGGAGGTCATCGCCGAGCGCGGCTACCGGGGCGCGAGCCTGGCCGCGGTGGCCGAACGGGTCGGACTGACCCAGCAGGGGCTGCTGCACCACTTCCCGACGAAGGACGCCCTGCTGGTCGCGGTACTGGAGGAGCGGGACCGGTGGGAAGCGGTACCGGCCGGCAGCTGGCGGGTCGACCTGCTCACCTCGCTCGTCGAGTACAACGCGATGCGGCCCGGGATCATCCAGACCTTCTCTGCGCTGCTCGGCGAGAGCGTGACGGAGGGGCATCCGGCGCGGGAGTACTTCACCGAGCGCTACACCCGGGTGCGGGAGTCGATGGCGGTGGCGCTGCGCGCGGAGTACGGCGAGCGGCTCCCCAACGGCCTGACCCCGGAACGCGCCGCGCCGCTGCTGGTGGCCGTGATGGACGGCCTCCAGTACCAGTGGCTGCTGGACCCGGAGTCGGTGGACATGCCGGGGGCGTTCCGGGACTTCCTGCGACTGCTCGGCGAGGAATCCTGAATCCGCCTGCTACTGGCCCCACTTGACGGCCAGGGACTTGCTCACCACGACGAGCACGGCGAGGGCGAGCGCCCACACCGGGGCCCCGGCGGCGAGGAGGGCGAGTGCACCCGCCCCGAACCACAGAGCCTCGAAACCGACTCGGGCCGCGCCGTGCAGCGGGTGCCGTGCCTTCCGCGCCCCGAACTGCGCCCACAGCCCGATCAGCAGGGCGGGCGCGGCAAGGCCGAGCAGCCAGGCCAGGGGTGAGGCGACGTCCCGGGTGAAGCCCCAGTACGCGGCACCCGCCAGGGCGCCCAGCTCGACGAGGAAGAGAACGCCCAGGTTGGCTGCCTTCATGGCCGCAGTATCACCCGGCGGCCGGCACCGCCGCCACGCGCCCCATGGCGTAGACCACTTGGCGCAGGCGATACTGCCGTGGTCCCGCACCACTCGCGCCCCACAGCGACGGAAGGACCCGAACTCCCTTGACTTCCCTGCGCGTTCGGATCGGCATGCTCGGACTGGTCCTGCTGGCGGGACCGGTGGCCCCCACGACGGCCGTGGCGGCCGAGGCGGCGCCCTCGGTCACGGTGGAGGAGCAGCGCCTGGACAGGGCGGTGCCGCGGGAGATCCTGGAGCGGTCCGGGTTCGACGCGGTGACGCGGCACTTCACCCGGGCGCTCGGAGCGGCCCGCTCCTACACCGAGGCACGGAAGGTCGTCGTACGGGAGGGGGCCGGGCTGTGGCGGCGGGCCGTCGACCGGGCGCAGGGGCGGGGGCCGGCCGACGGGGATCTTAGCCGGGACGACGACCGGCCGCTGTACTGGGCGCGGTTGGGGATGACCCGGGACGTGCGCACCTGGGAGCCGTCGTTCGGGCTGACGGACGCACAACGCACGTCCCTGCTAGGCGAGTTGGAGCGGACCTCGCGGGGGCAGGACGCGGTGCGGTATCCGGCCGGTCGGCGGCTGAAGCGGGTGCTGCTCACCGGGTTCGACCCCTTCACGCTGGACCGGGACATACGGATCTCCAATCCGTCCGGGGCCACCGCGCTCGCGCTCGACGGGACGGTGATCGAGACGGCGAAGGGGCCGGCCCGGGTGGAGACCGTGGTGTTTCCCGTGCGCTGGCAGGACTTCACGGAACAGACGGTGGAGCGGGCGCTGCGGCCGTACCTGAGCAAGGTGGACCTCTTCACGACCGTGAGTCAGGGGCGGGTCGGGCGGTTCGACGTGGAGCGGACCAACGGGGCCTGGCGGGGCGGGTTCCCGGACAACGAGAACATCGGGGTGACGGGGACGGTTCCGGTCGGCGATCCGGCCTCGCAGCCGCAGTGGACGACGACCACGCTGCCGTACCAGGCGATCGTGGACGCGGACACCGGGCGGTTCCCCGTCTACGACAACACGAGCGTGACCGAGATCCCGGCGGGAGGGACCGAGGCGGTCGTCCGTCCCGACGGGCCGACCGAGGGGTCCACCGCGCGGGCCGGGGGCGGGGGGAACTACCTCTCCAACGAGATCGCCTACCGGGCCACGCTGCTGCGGGACCGGCTGGGGCTCCACGACGTGCTGCCGGGCGGGCATGTGCACACGCCTGTGCTGGAGTTCGGGGCGGGGAACACCGATCCGGCGACGGGGGCGGTGACGGATCCGGGGTTCGTGCAGAACCGGGTGGACATCATCGCGCAGGTCCGGGCGATCGTGGCGGTGGCGCTGGGGGCGCAGGAGACGCCCGGGGGCCGGAAGACCGACGCAGACCCGACGGACTAGGAGCCTGGAAGCGGCTCCTCCACGCGCTCCCCGTCCTCCTCGTCCTCCGCGTTCCCGTCCCTCGTCTCCTCCCCCAGCAGTTCCCGGGCCATCAGCGTCGCGCCCGCCACGGCTCCCGGCATCAGGAAGACCGCGACGAAGGGGACCAGGAAGGACAGGCCCAGGGGGGTGCCGAAGCCCCAGACGAGGGCCTTGCGGGAGCGGAGGAGGGCGAGGCGGGCCCGGAGGTCGATGCCGCGGCGCTGGAGGGCCACCGCCGTCAGTTCCTCGGTGAGGAAGAAGCCCGTGACGAAGAAGCCGAGCACGGGGACCACCGTCTGCCCGGCCACGGGAATGAATCCGAGGGCGAAGAGGAGGACGGCCCACAGCCCTGCCCGGATCAGGATGCGCAGGCTGTCCCGCGCGGAGATCCAGAGCTCACGCCAGAGCGGGAGGCCGGACTCGGGGGCGGTGCCGTCCGGAGAGACGTCCCGGTCGACCTTCTCGGAGAGGTTCTCGTAGAAGGGCTGGCCGATAAGGAGGGTGACGGCCGTGAAGGTCAGGACCGCGAGGAGCAGCGCCAGGGCGAACAGGAGCACCGCGAGGAAGCCGCGGAACAGGCCCTGCCACGGGCTGGACCAGCGGTCGGCGAAGGGAGTCGCCCAGGACACCATGTCCTCGCCCCAGGTCGCCAGGGACACCAGGGCGCCCACGTAGAGCACCAGGGTGATCAGGCCCGGGATCAGCCCGAAGCCGTACTGCTTGCCGTGCCGGGCCACCCATCGCTGGCCCTTCAGGAGATAGTGGAAGCCCGCCCCGAGATCACGCATGGCCAGAACCCTATCGGGTGTCCGTTCGTACGCGTGCCCCGTCCGGGCGTCAGGGAATGCGCCATCCGGGGCATCCGCGCCACCGACTCCCCCGCGCTGCTGTTGAGTCGAAGAGGTACATCTCGCCGTACCGATCTCAGGAAGCTCCGCAGGAGGTACGCGTGCACATCACGGGCCAGGGGTGTGCGTGGAGCGGTCGTACGCCTCCGGGAACCCGCTGGACGGCGCACGCGAGCCGCGGCTGAAGTTGAGGAGAGCGGATGACGCAGGAGATCCACGGCACCGTCGCGGACGGCTTCGAGGCGGTGCGTGAGGAGTTCGCCGCCTTCGTCGCCGGGGAACGGCCCGACTACGAAGGGCAGTTGTGCGCCCATGTGCACGGCAGGCGGGTCGTCGACCTGTGGGCGGGACCGGACGTCCGGCCCGACTCCCTCTACGGCGTGTTCTCGTCGACCAAGGGCGCCGCGCATCTGGTGGTGGCCCTCCTCGTCCAGGAGGGCACGCTGGAGCTGGACCGCAAAGTCACCTACTACTGGCCGGAGTTCGGGGCCGAGGGCAAGGGCCAGCTGACCCTGCGCGACCTGCTGGCGCACCGGGCCGGAGTGGTGGGCATCGACGGCGGATTCAGCGCGCAGGAACTGGCGGACGACCGGGCGATGGCGGAACGGCTCGCGGACCAGAAGCCGTTCTGGCGCCCCGGCACGGCCTTCGGCTACCACGCGTACGTCATCGGCGCGCTCACCGGAGAGATCGTGCGGCGGGCGACCGGCCGCACCCTCCAGGAGGTGTACGAGGAGCGGATCCGGGCGCCTTACGGGCTGGACTTCCACCTGGGGCTGCCCGCGTCCCTGGAGCCGCGGTTCCGTTCCGTGCAGCCGATGCTGCCGACTCCCGAGCAGCAGGCCCTGCTCGACGCGATGCCGACGGGGCCGCACACCCTGACCGGGATCGCCTCCAACCTCCAGGCGGCGGAACCGACGGAGCTGCTGGACCATGCCAACTCCCGTGCCGTGCGCGCGAAGGGGCCGGCGTCGGCGGGCGGAGTGGCGGCGGCGCGGGGTCTGGCCGGGATGTACGCGGCGGCGATCAGCGAGATCGCGGACCGTCCGCCGCTGCTGAAGCCGGACACCGTCGCGGAGGTGGGGCAGATCCACTCCATCGGCTACGACCTGGTCGCCCGCGCCCACCGGTCCTTCGGCCTCGGCTTCCAGGCCACGGCCGACATGACCCATCCGTTCCTGGGCGCCGGCGCCTTCGGGCACAGCGGCGCCGGCGGCTCGCAGGCCTTCGCCGATCCCCGCAGCGGCCTGGCCTACGGCTACACCCGCCGCCGGATGACGTTCCCGGGAGGGGCGGCGCCGGAGAACCAGCGGCTCGTCAGAGCCGTGCACCGGGCGGCCCTGGCGGCCGTATGACAGCAGGGGCGGCCGCCATGTGCGTGGCGGCTCCGGCGGCTTCGGCCGCTCCGGTCGCTCCGGTCGCTCCGGTCGCTCCGGTCGCTCCGGTCGCTCCGGTCGTATGGCAGAAGCGCGGGCGGCCGCCCCACGTCCAGGGGTGCCGCCCACGCCTGGTAGGCCCAACGAGCCTCGTCAGGTGAGGGTCACGGAGATGTTCCCGCGGGTCGCCTTCGAGTACGGGCAGACCTGGTGGGCCTTCTCCAGGAGGGCGCGGGCCGTGGCCGGATCGGTGTTCGGGATGGTCGCCGAGATCTCGACGATCAGTCCGAAACCGTCGGCGTTCCGGCCGATGCCGACCTTCGCGGTGACCGTCGAGCCGGAGACGTCGGCCTTCTCCTGACGGGCGACGACACCGAGGGCGCCCTGGAAGCAGGCGCTGTATCCGGCGGCGAACAGCTGCTCGGGGTTGGTGCCGTCGCCGCTGCCGCCCATCTCCATGGGCGGGTTCACGATGACGTCGAGCCTGCCGTCCGCGGTGGCGACCCGGCCGTCGCGGCCGTTCTCGGCGGTGGCGACGGCGGTGTACAGGACGTCGGACTGCTGGATTTCCGGCATGCGGGTGTCTTCCTCCTCGGTCCACCGCGACTCGCGCCCACGATCGACGGCGGGATTCGGAAAGAAGTTACCGCATGCCGGAAGTCCAGCACAGGGTCACAGCTTGACGATCATCTTTCCGGTGTTGTCGCCGCGCAGGACCCCGAGGAACGCCTCCAGGTTGTTCTCGATGCCCTCGACGACCGTCTCGCGGTACTTCAGCTGCCCGGAGGCCACCCACGGGCCGACCTCGGAGACGAACTGGGGCTGGAGGTCGTAGTGGTCGCCGACCAGGAAGCCCTCGATACGGCCACGGGTCTGGATCAGCCGGGCGAGGTTGCGCGGGCCGGGGGCCGGCTCGGTGTTGTTGTAGACCGAGATCATCCCGCAGATCGCGATCCGGCCACCCTGGTTCAGGGAGCCGATGGCGGCCTCGAGGTGGTCGCCGCCGACGTTGTCGAAGTAGACGTCGACGCCGTCCGGGGCCGCCTCGCGCAGCTGGTCGCTGACCTTGCCGTTCTTGTAGTTGAAGGCCGCGTCGAAGCCGTACTCCTCGACGAGCAGCTTGACCTTCTCGTCCGAGCCGGCCGAGCCGATGACCCGGGAGGCACCCTTGAGCTTGGCGATCTGGCCGACCTGGCTGCCGACGGCACCCGCGGCGCCGGAGACGAAGACCGAGTCGCCCTCCTTGAAGGACGCGGTGCGCAGCAGTCCGGCATAGGCGGTGAGGCCGGTCATGCCGAGCACACCGAGGTAGGTGGACAGGGGCGCGGCGTCGGCGTCGACCTTCACGGCCTGCTTGGCGTCGAAGGTGGCGTACTCGCGCCAGCCGTTGAAGTGCAGGACGTGGTCGCCGACGGCGACACCCTCGGCGTTCGAGGCGACGACCTCGCCGACCGCGCCGCCCTGCATGACCTTGTTCAGCTCGAAGGGGGCCGCGTACGACTTCGCGGCGCTCATGCGGCCGCGCATGTACGGGTCGACGGAGAGGTACTTGTTCCGCACCAGGACCTGACCCTCGCCGGGCTGCCGGACCTCCGCCTCGACCAGGGCGAAGTCCTCGGGCTTGGGCCAGCCGACGGGACGGCTGAGCAGGTGCCATTCGCGGTTGATCATGACAGAGCCTTTCGAGAATCACTGCGATTTACTTCAGTACCTGAAACAACCATGCCTCTGGATATTTCAGGTTGTCAAGTAAAGAGGTACTGTGGTGGGCATGCCCACACCTCACAAGACCCGGCCGGATCCACTGACCATGGAAGTCGTGGAACTCATCGGCGATGTGGTGGCCCGCTTCTACTCGGACTACGAGGACGCGGCCGCGGAACACGCCCTCACCGGGGCGCAGGCGCGACTGTTGAGTCTGCTGTCCCTTGAACCGCTGCCCATGCGCAAGCTGGCGCAAAAACTGAAATGTGAGCCGTCCAACGTCACCGGGATCGTGGACCGGCTGGAGGCGCGTGGGCTGGTGGAGCGGCGGCCCGATCCGGCGGACCGGCGGGTCAAGGTGGCGGCGGCGACGGAGGAAGGGGTGCGGGTGGCCCGGTCGCTGCGGGAAGGGCTGCGGTTCGCGCGGGAGCCGCTTACGGGGTTGTCCCAGGAGGAGCGGGAGTCGTTGCGGGATCTGTTGCGGCGGATGCGGGACGCGTAGGGGGTTTCGCGAGTGCCGGGTGCTGTGCGTTGCCGGGTGCGGGTGCGTAGTGGCTGGTCGCGCACGCGGCGGAGCCGCATATCGGTACAGCCCCGCGCCCCTGAGTGGGTACGGCCCAGGCCGGTTGGAGCCGCACCCCCCTAGGGGCGCGGGGAACTGCGCGACCAACCCCCACCGGGCCGCGGACGCATGACGGCCCAGGGCTAGGTGCACCACCAGAGGAAGCGGTCGCACTGTGTGGGGGACGGGGTCGGGCTCGGGGCCGTCGTCGTGGGGGTGGCCGTGGGGGCAGAGCCGCCGTTCGTCGCCGTGGCCGTCGCCCTGGGGGTCGAGGCGCCCGGACGCGTGGTGGTCGTCGGCCGGGGGTCGGGGCTCTTGCTCGCGTTCTCGCTCTCGGACGCGGAAGCGGAGGGGGATGCGGAGGCGGACGACGAGGGGGACGCCGAAGCGGCGGCTCCGCCGGAGTCGGTGGCCTTCGACGTCGCTTCGCTCGCGTCCGGGGACGCGCCGCCCTCGGCCGAACCGTCGCCCACCGCCGCCGGCTTCGGGGAGGAACCCGGGGCGTCCATGCCGAGCTCGGCGAGGCTCAGACCGCCGGCCGCGAGCACG
Organism: Streptomyces sp. NRRL B-3229; assembly: GCF_000719505.1. Classification (NCBI taxonomy): domain Bacteria; kingdom Bacillati; phylum Actinomycetota; class Actinomycetes; order Kitasatosporales; family Streptomycetaceae; genus Streptomyces; species Streptomyces sp. NRRL B-3229. Next base: position 34,090 of record NZ_JOGP01000019.1, read on the forward strand.
AAGCCGGCGGCTATCAGCAGGGTCCTGCGGCGACGCCGGCGGTGGGCGGCGGCTTTGCGGTCCCGACGGCTGGCTCCGCCGGCGGAATCGTCGCCGTCCTCGTCGGAGTCGTCCTCGCCGTGACTGTCCTGGTCGGCGTCCTCGGGGTGGCGGGGGCGGTCGTGGCCGTCCGCGCGCCCCGCGTACTCGGCGCCCACGCCCTCTGCACCCGCGTCCTCGGCACCTCGGCCCCGCGCGCGCCGCCGGGAGGCCCGTCCCTCGGCCGGGCTGCCGTCCGCGGCGGCGGTCTCGGCACCGGCGCCTGGCGGGTCGGTCTGCGAGTCGGGGCTCAGTCCGGGACCGGCGCCGGGACCCGGGTCGAAGCCGAGACCCGAGCCCGAGCCGAACCCGGAGTCGACGCCGGGACCCGGACCCTGGTCGACACCCGGACCGACACCAGAGCCCGTGCCGGAACCGGAGTCGAGGGGGAAGCCGGAGCCGGAGTCCGCACCCGCACCCGCAGCCGCAGCCGCAAGCGCCGGGGCGTGCCCCGCGCTCGACTCGGCGCCCGCGGAATCGTTCGGGTAGGGGACGTCGCCGTGGCCGGCTCCGCCGTACGCCGAGCCGGCCGGCACCGCCCCGACCGCCCCGCCGTACGGAGCCTCGGACGCCGCATGCCCCGCCGTGCCGTATCCCCCGCCGCCGTGTCCGCCCACGGGCGCGGTCGTGTCGTACGGGCCCTGGACGCCGTACCCGCTCTCGGCACCCGCCGCGTACAGCCCCGCCATGCCCCCGTGGGAACCGAACGTGCTCGGGTCGTACGGCGCACGTGCCGTGCCGAGGGCTTCGATCGGAGTGCCGCACCCCGGGCAGGCGAGGGCGCCGTTGAGGTGCCGTCGGCACGGGTCGCAGTAGTCCATGACGCGGGAAGGCTAAGGGCCCCGGGAGCAGGATTCCCGAGGACTTGTGTGAAGGTTGTGTGCGGACCGACGACTTCGGCGCGACGGATTGCGGATGATCCGCCCCATCGCGCCGAAACCGCCTCGCGAAGATCGCCGCGGTGAGCGACGTCTCGTCGTCTCAGGTCGCCTTGCGGGCCGTCATGGCCCGCTGGACCAGGATGAACGCGCAGAGCAGCACTCCGGTGGCGATCTTCGTCCACCAGGAGCTGAGGGTGCCCTCGAACTGGATGATGCTCTTGATCAGGCCGAGCACGAGGACGCCGAAGACGGTTCCGAGGACATAGCCGGAGCCACCGGTGAGCAGGGTGCCGCCGATGACGACCGCGGCGATCGCGTCGAGTTCCATGCCCACGGCGTGCAACGGGTCACCGGACTGGATGTAGAGCATGAAGAGGAGGCCGGCGAGCGCGGAGCAGAAGCCGCTCATCGTGTAGACCGCGATCTTCGTGCCGCCCAGCGGGAGTCCCATCAGCAGGGCCGACTGCTCGTTGCCGCCGATGGCGTACACCCGGCGCCCGAAGCGTGTGTAGTGCAGGACGTAGAAGGCGACGCCCAGGACCACCAGGGCCACGACGGCACCGATCGACAGGTCTCCCACGCCGAGCGGTATCCGTGTCTCGGCCAGGCTGCTCACGGCCGAGTCGCTGATGGCGATCGACTCCTTGCTGATGACCAGGCACAGGCCGCGGAAGAGGAAGAGTCCGGCGAGCGTCACGATGAACGGCTGGATCTCGAAGTTGTGGATCACGTAGCCCATGAGGAAGCCGCCGAAGGCGCCGACGCTCAGGGAGATGGGCACGACGAGCAGCAGGGGCAGCCCCACGTCCTGCACCAGCCAGGCGGTGAGCATGGTGGTGAAGCCGATCACGGAACCCACGGACAGGTCGATTCCGCCGGACATGATGACGAAGGTCGCACCGACGGCGGCGACCAGCAGATAGCTGTTGTCGATGAACAGGTTGAGGAACACCTGCGGTTCGCCGAAGCCGTAGTTCTGGTAGCGGCTGAGGCCTGCGACGTACATCACGAGGAACAGGCCGGCCGTGACCAGGACGGGCAGCCGCCGGTCGCCCAGCAGGCGCGCGGACCGGGACGTGGTCCGGCTCTCCGGTGTCGTGGGGGTCCGGGTGGTCGCACTCATCACGACACCTCCATCTTGGGAGCGTCCTCGGCCACCGCGGCGGGCTCGGCCGGGGCGGCGGATTTCGCGCGGGCGCCGAAGACCTTGGCGCGGAACTTCGGGGACTGGAGCAGGCAGACGACGATGACCACGGCGGCCTTGAAGACCAGGTTGGTCTGGGTGGGCACGCCGATGGTGTAGATCGTGGTGGTCAGGGTCTGGATGACGAGGGCCCCGATCACCGTGCCGCCGATGGAGAAGCGGCCGCCGAGCAGCGAGGTGCCGCCGATGACCACGGCGAGGATCGCGTCGAGCTCGATCCACAGACCGGCGTTGTTGCCGTCCGCGGCCGAGGTGTTGGAGCTGATCATCAGGCCCGCGATACCGGCGCACACGGCGCAGAACACGTACACCATGATCTTGATACGGCGGGACCTGATGCCGACCAGGCGGCTGGCCTCGGCGTTGCCGCCGACCGCCTCGACGAGCAGGCCGAGGGCCGTACGGCGGGTCAGCACCACGGTGACGGCCACGACGGCGGCCACCACGAAGATGGAGAAGGGCAGGGTCAGCCAGTAGCCGCCGCCGATCAGCTGGTACGGGTCGCTGTTGACGGTGATGATCTGGCCGTCGGTGATCAGCTGGGCCACGCCCCGGCCGGCGACCATGATGATGAGGGTCGCGATGATGGGCTGAATGCCCATCCGGGCGACCAGGAAGCCGTTCCACAGGCCGCACACGACCGCCGCCACCAGGCCGAGACCCATCGCCAGCAACACGCCGGACAGGGCGTTCTGGTCAGCCTGGTGGCTGAGGTACGAGCAGGTCAGGGCCCCGGTGATGGCGACCACGGCGCCGACCGACAGGTCGATGCCGCCGGTGGCGATGACCAGGGTCATGCCGACCGCCACCAGGATGAGGGGCGAACCGAACAGCACGATCGAGACGAGGCTGCCGTAGAGGTGGCCGTTCGTCATGTGGATCGCGAAGAAGTCGGGCGTGAAGGGGACGTTGACGAGCAGCAGGGCGACCAGGACCGCTACCGGCCAGAAGAGGTGATGGCGCGTCAGTGCTCGCCAGCGGGAGGGGGTGGTCACTGGTGTTCTCCGCTCGCGATGGTCTCGAGGATCTTGCTGGTGGTGATCTCGGGCCCGTTGGTGAGCTGCGCCACCAGCTTGCGGTCGCGCAGCACTCCGATCGTGTGGCTGAGCCGGAGCACTTCCTCCAGTTCGGCCGCGATGTACAGCACGGACATGCCGTCCTCGGAGAGGGAGACCACCAGCTTCTGGATCTCCGTCTTGGCGCCGATGTCGATGCCGCGGGTCGGCTCGTCCAGGATCAGCAGTTTCGGCTGGGTGATCAGCCAGCGGGCGAGCAGCACCTTCTGCTGGTTTCCGCCGCTCAGCTGCCCTACGCGGGCTTCGGGGTTGGCGGGGCGGATGTCGAGGGCCTTGATGTACTTGGCGACGAGTTCGTCGCGCTGCGAGGCCGGGATGGGCCGGGTCCAGCCGCGGGCCGCCTGGAGCGCGAGGATGATGTTCTCCCGCACGGTGAGATCGGGGACCAGGCCCTCGGTCTTGCGGTTCTCCGAGCAGAACGCGATTCCGGCGCCGATGGCGTCGTTCGGGGCGCTCATCGAGACCGCTTCTCCGCCGACGGTCAGCTTGCCGCTGTCCGGCTGGTCGGCGCCGAAAAGCAGCCGGGCCAGTTCGGTTCGGCCGGAGCCCAGCAGGCCGGCGAGACCGACCACCTCGCCCTTCTTGATCTCCAGGTCGAAGGGGGCGACACCGCCGGTCCTGCCGAGGCCCTCCGCCTTCAGCAGCGGCTCACCGACGTCCGCGTGCAGCTGCTGGTCGTGGAGTTCCTCCAGCTGGTCCAGTGCCTTGCCGATCATGAGCTCGATCAGCCCGACCTGGTCGAGGTCGCGGACCATGTGCTCGCCGACCAGGGCGCCGTTGCGCAGGACGGTCATCCGGTCGCAGACCTCGTAGATCTGGTCCAGGAAGTGCGACACGAACAGGATCGCGACGCCCTCGTCCCTCAACTGCCGCATCAGACGGAACAGTTCGAGGACCTCGTCGCGGTCGAGGCTGGACGTCGGCTCGTCCAGGACCAGCACCTTGGTGCCGGAGCCCTCTCCGTCGCTGTCGCCGGTGCCCACCGACCGCACGATCGCGACCAGTTGCTGCACGGCCAGCGGGTAGGCGGACAGGGGCGCGGTGACGTCGATGTCGAGTCCGAGGCGGTCGACGAGCTTCGCCGCCTCGCTGCGCATGCGCTTCCACTGGATGCGGCCCGCGCGGGTGGGTTCGCGTCCGATGAAGATGTTCTCCGCGACCGACAGGTTGGGGCAGAGGTTGACCTCCTGGTAGACCGTGCTGATGCCGGCCTGCTGCGCCTGAAGCGGGCTGCCGATCCGTACGGGCTTCCCGTCCAGGGTGATGGTGCCGCCGTCCAGGGTGTGGACCCCGGTCAACACTTTGATCAGAGTGGACTTCCCGGCACCGTTCTCGCCCATCAGGGCGTGGATCTCGCCGGGGAAGAGCCGGAAGTCGACGCCCGACAGAGCCCTTACCCCCGGAAACTCTTTGACTATGCCCGTCATCTCCAGGACGGGCTGCGGCTCTGCCATGGCAGCGCTCCTCGTGGAATCGGCTCAGGCCCACTGCGGGCCGGGCCCGCAGGGAGCCCGCCGGACCGAGGTGTTCTCGGCCGGCCCCTGGCTCCCTGCCGGTGGGTGCGGTCGGTCAGTACTTGCGGGTCGGGAGTGCGGCCTTGGCCTGGTCCTGCATGAAGTCGCCCTCCTTGGTCTTGATCCAGCGCTCGACCGAGCCGCCGTCGTGGACCGTCTTCACGACCTCCATCAGCTGGGGGCCGAGCAGCGGGTTGCACTCGACGATGGCGTTGATCTTGCCCTCGGACATCGCGATGAAGCCGTCCTTCACACCGTCGATCGAGACGATGAGGATGTCCTTGCCGGGCTTCTTGCCGGCGGCCTCGATGGACTGGATGGCGCCGATGGCCATGTCGTCGTTGTGCGCGAAGAGGACGTTGATGTCCGGGTTGGACTGGAGGAAGGCCGCCATGACCTGCTTGCCGCCGGCGCGGGTGAAGTCACCGGTCTGGCTGACGACGATCTTCCAGTCGTCCTTGTGGTCGGCGTCCATGACCTCCTTGAAGCCCTTGGCGCGCTCGATCGCGGGTGCGGCGCCGGTGGTGCCCTCCAGCTGGGCGATCTTCACCGGGCCCTTGACGCCGGCCTTGGCCAGCACCTTCTCCAGGATCTTGCCGGCGCGGCGGCCCTCGTCGGTGAAGTCGGAGCCGACCAGGGTGACGTAGAGGGAGTCGTCGGAGGTCTCCACGGAGCGGTCGGTGAGGACCACCGGGATCTTCGCCGCCTTGGCCTCCTTGAGCACCGCGTCCCAGCCGGTGACGACCACCGGGGAGAAGGCGATGACGTCCACCTTCTGGGCTATGTAGCTGCGGATGGCGGAGATCTGGTTCTCCTGCTTCTGCTGGGCGTCGGAGAACTTCAGGTTGTACCCCGCCTCCTTGGCGGCCTCCTTCACCGAGGTGGTGTTGGCGCTGCGCCAGCCGCTCTCGGAGCCGACCTGGGAGAAGCCGAGGGTGATCGCCTTGCTGCCACCGGACGAGGTGCCGGTGGAGCCCTTGTCCTCCTTGGCGCAGGCAGCCAGGGCGCCCGTGGCCGCCACGCCGATCGCGGCGGTGAGGAAGTTTCTCCTGTTGAGCATGTTTCTTCTCCTTTGAAGAGCCGGCCCGGGACCGGACCGTTGGTCCTCGACGGACCCTGGTGCGAGGGGCGGACGCTCACTCATGTCCACCCCATCGATCATCATTCGAAATACCGATCACACTGATGTGCGAATGAGATCGGCTGGTGCCGTGTCAGCCGGGGTCTCCCGGCTGGGGCGAGTGCGGAAACGTACTGGCGCGGACGACGAGTTGGGGTTCGATCCGGACCCCCTGGACCCCGGAGGGAGACCGGCCCTCGATCAGGTCCAGCAGCAGGGAGATGCTCCGCTTGCCGACCTCCGCGAAATCCTGCCGGACGGTGGTCAGCGGCGGAGCGAAGAACTCCGATTCCGGGATGTCGTCGAAGCCGACCACCGCGACGTCCTGGGGAGTGCGCACCCCCGCTTCCCGCAGCGCCCGCAACACTCCCAGTGCCATCTGGTCGTTGGCGACGAAGACGGCGGTCAGCCCACGGCCCACCCAGCCGGCCAGTTCCTGGCCCGCCCGGTAGCCCGACAGCGGACTCCAGTCGCCATGCAGCGGGGCCGGCGGCTCGATGCCCGCTGCCTCGAGAGTGGTCCGCCAGCCGACGGTCCGGTCGACCGCCTCCTGCCAGTCCTCGGGTCCGGCGAGATGCCAGACCGTCGCGTGGCCGGCGGCCAGCAGGTGACCGGTGGCCAGCCGGGCGCCCAGATGCTGGTCCACGTTGACGCTCGGGATCTGCGCGCCGGACCCGGTCCCGACGGCCACCACGGGGTAGGGGCGCCGGAGTTCGGCCAGGGCATCGGCGGCCGACCGCTGCGGGGCGAGGACGATCACGCCTTCCACTCCGCCCTCGCCGAGGTGGTCAAGGGCTTCGGAGAGCGTGTCCACGACCAGCTTGCGCAGATTGACCGTCGAGACGGTGTACCCCTCGGCCCGCGCCGCCTCCTCCAGCGCGAACAGCGTGCTGGCCGGGCCGTAGAGGGTGGTGTTGGACGCGACCACACCCAGCGTCCGGGTGCGTCGGGTGACCAGGGCCCGTGCGGAGGAGTTGCGGCGGTAGCCCATCTCCTCGATCGCCCGCAGGACCTTGGCGCGGGTCTCCTTGCGCACGTTGGGGTGATCCGCGAGAACGCGGGAGACGGTCTGGTGGGACACCCCTGCCACGCGGGCCACGTCCGCCATGGTGGGCGGCCGGAGCTGCAAGTGCCGCATGGTCGCACCTCCCTGGTGATCGTCGGCCGTCATGGCCTGCGGTGTGGACGGACGTGGGCGTGCCGCCGAGGTCACGTCGGAATTCCGGACATTTCCAAGTGAACTGCTGGTGAAGCCAGTTGGAGAACTGCCGACACGACGCTCAACCCCCCTCAGCCGTCGCTCGTTGATGCGGAGGTTATTGTGAGCGCTAACAATTCACGGCGGTCAAGGGGGCTGCGGCCGGAAGTCGTCACGGTTGCGTAACGCGACCTACACACAACGACCCCAGGACGGGCCGGTCCCGCACGGCCGTAGCATCGGTCAAGTGGGACGTTCGACCGGCCGGAGCATTGACACTCCCCCTACACCGTCCTTACGGTCGAGCCAGCATTTCGAACATGATCCGAAATCTCGAACGGTCCGAAAGTCTTAGGGAGTGGCTGACGTGCGTATCACGGGACTCAGTACGCATGTGGTCGGAACGCCATGGCGCAACCTCACGTACGTGCAGGTGCACACGGACGAAGGCGTCACCGGCGTCGGTGAGACCCGGATGCTGGGCCGCACCGACGCGCTGATCGGCTACCTGAGGGAGGCCGAGCGCAATCACATTCTCGGCTCCGACCCGTTCGCTGTCGAGGACCTCGTCAAGAGGATGAAGTACGGCGACTTCGGCCGCGCCGGCGAGATCGTGATGTCCGGAATCGCCGTGATCGAGATGGCCTGCTGGGACATCAAGGGCAAGGCCCTCGGGGTGCCGGTCTGGCAGCTTCTGGGCGGCAAGGTCACCGACAGGGTCAAGGCGTACGCCAACGGCTGGTACACGACGGAGCGCACGCCCGAGGCGTACCACAAGGCCGCCCTCGGTGTGATGGAGCGCGGGTACAAGGCGCTCAAGATCGACCCCTTCGGCACCGGCCACTTCGAGCTGGATCACGAGCAGAGCCTGTACGCCGTCTCCCTGATCGAGGCCGTACGGGACGCCATCGGCCCGGACGCCGAGCTGATGCTGGAGATGCACGGCCGCTTCTCGCCGTCCACGGCGGTCCGGCTGGCCAAGGACCTCGCCCCGTTCAAGCCGGCCTGGCTGGAGGAGCCCGTTCCGCCGGAGAACCTGAAGGCGCTGGAGAAGGTCGCCGCCAAGGTCGACATCCCGGTGGCGACCGGTGAGCGGATCCACGACCGCATCGAGTTCCGCGAGCTCTTCGAGAGCCAGGCCGTGGACATCATCCAGCCCGACGTCGGCCACCTCGGCGGCATCTGGGAGACCCGGAAGCTGGCCGCCACCGCCGAGACCCACTACGTGCTGATCGCCCCGCACAACGTCGGCGGCTCGGTGCTGACCGCCGCCTCCCTCCAGGTCGGCTTCAGCACGCCGAACTTCAAGGTCCTGGAGCACTTCAACGACTTCGCCGACGCGGAGATCAAGAAGGTCGTCAAGGGCGCCCCGCAGGTCGTGGACGGCTACTTCCACCTCTCCGACGCCCCCGGTCTCGGTGTCGAGCTGGACGTGGACGCGGCCGCCGAGTTCCCGCAGCAGCAGGCGCGTTTCGACCTGTGGGCCGAGGGCTGGGAGCAGCGCAGGCCGAAGGGCACCCAGTGAGCTGTCAGGTCGTCGTCGAGGCGCCCGGCGAGCACCGGCTGGAGGAGCACACGCTTCGTGAGCCCCTGGCCGGCGAGGCGCTGGTGCGCGTCCACGCCGTGGGGATCTGCGGCAGCGACCGCGAGGTGTACCAGGGCAACCGGCCCGAGGGGTACGTCCGTTACCCCCTGATCCCCGGCCATGAGTGGTCCGGGACGGTCGAGGCGGTGGGTGCGGGGGTGCCTTCGACTCTCGTCGGCCGCAAGGTCGTCGGGGAGGGCTTCCGCAACTGCCAGGTGTGCGCGCGCTGTCACGCGGGCGAGACAACGTTGTGCACGGCGGGGTACGAGGAGACCGGGTTCACCCAGCCGGGTGCGATGGCCCCCACCCTCACGCTGCCCGCGCGTCTGCTCCATGTCCTGGCCGACAGCGCCGATCTCACCGCCGCGGCGCTCCTGGAGCCGGCCGCCTGTGTCGCGGCCGCCCTGCTCAAGATGAAGCCGGTGCCCGGCGAGCGGGTGGCCGTGGTGGGGGCCGGAACGCTCGGGATGTTCGCCGTTCAGTTCCTGAGGGCGAGCTCGCCCGCCGAGCTGCTCATGGTGGGCACCCGGCCGGACCGGGCAGGGCTCTCGAAGGCTTTCGGCGCCGACGACTTCCGCACGCGGAACCAGGAACTACCCGGTGACTTCGACATGGTCGTCGAGACCGCCGGGTCCGCCTCCGCCGCGCGCATGGCGACCTCCTTGCTGCGGCGCGGCGGACGCCTGGTCCTGACGGGCATCCCGGCGCCGGGCGCGCTGGGCCTGGACCCGACGGACCTGGTCGTACGGCAGCTGGAGGTGCACGCCGTCTTCGGGGCTCCGCCGTCCGCCTGGGCGCACGCGGTGCGGGTCTTCGGCGCCGGCGTGTTCGACCCTCTGCCGCTGATCACGCACGAACTGCCGCTGCACGCCTTCCCGGAGGCGATCGAACTGGTCGGGTCCGGTGATCCGATGGTCGGAAAGGTGCTGCTCCGCCCCTAGACGTACGTCGGTACGGGGTGACCTGACCACCCCGTACCGACGTACCCCAAGCCCCGCACGATCCGAGCCGCGAACCTTGTCCGAAATCTCGAACGCGAAGGACAGCACGTGACGACCGACGCTTCCGCCCCGGAGGCCCGCAGACCCGGTGAGCCGGCGCTCACCGCGCTCGGCCTCGGCGCGCCCGCCCCGGATCCCGCGGACGCCTCGCCGCACTCGTTCCCCGGCGGCGGCCGCTGGCGTACCGAGATCCCCTCGTGCGAGGGCCCGGAAGCGCTGGCCGTGGTCCTGAAGGAGGCCTCGCGGCTCGACGTGCCCATCCACCGGATCAGTCAGGGCAGCGGTGTGTGGATGCTGACGGACGCCGAGATCACCGAAATGGTCGAGGGGACGAACGAACGGGACATCGAGCTCTGCCTGTTCACCGGTCCGCGCGGCACCTGGGACATCGGCGGCTCGGTGCGCAGCGACTCGCGCGGCGGGGGCATGCGGGCGCGCGGGCACGACGCCGTGGCCGGCTGCGTCGAAGACGCCCTGCGAGCAACGGAGTTGGGCGTCAGATGCCTGCTCGTGGCCGACGAGGGCGTGCTGTGGACACTGCACCGGGCACGCACCGCCGGCCTCATCCCGAACGACACCACCCTGAAGCTGAGCGCGCTGGTCGGGCCGGTGAATCCGGCGGCGTTCGCGGTCTACGAGAACCTGGGCGCCGACTCCATCAACGTGCCCAGCGACCTGACGCTCGGTCACCTCACCGAGATCCGGCGGGTGTCGGCCGCTCCGATGGACATGTACATCGAGGCACCCGACGACCTCGGCGGTTATGTGCGCATGTACGAGGTCGCCGAACTGATCCGGCGCGGCGCACCGCTGTACCTCAAGTTCGGCCTGTCCAAGGCCCCGGGGATCTACCCGTACGGCCACCACCTGCGCGATCTCGCCCTCAGTACGGCCCGGGAACGGGTCCGTCGGGGGCGGCTCGCCCTGGATCTGCTCGCCCGGCACGGAGCGGACGGCGACATGGCGCCGCCCGGTTCCCGAATGCCGGGCGTGCTGAAGCGTTTTGACACACCCTCATAACGGTTCTGACCAAGCCCCTTCACAGAACCGGACGTAGTCCCACAGAATCCCACACGCCTCTTCCTCGGTCGGAACCCGCACCTCCTGCCGGAAACCCGAACCACCAGACCGAGCCCGTCCCGACATCAAGGATGATGATCATGCGTACTCGCCGTGCCGCACTCGCCGCCATAGCCGGCGCCGCCTCTCTCGCCCTGACCCTCTCCGCCTGCGGCCAGAACAGCGAGGGCGGCAGCAAGGAGTCGTCCGGAAGCGCCAAGGGCGGCACCATCGGCATCGCGATGCCGACCAAGTCCTCCGAGCGCTGGATCGCCGACGGCAACAACGTCGTCAAGGAGCTCAAGGCCAAGGGCTACAAGACCAAGCTGGTCTACGGCGAGGACGACCCCGACCAGCAGGTCTCACAGATCGAGAACCTGATCACGCAGGGCGTCAAGGGCCTGGTCATCGCGGCCATCGACAACAAGTCGCTCAACAACGTGCTCCAGCAGGCCAAGGACGCCAAGATCCCGGTCATCGCCTACGACCGTCTGATCCTCGGCACGCCGAACGTCGACTACTACGCCTCCTTCGACAACGAGAAGGTCGGCCGGCTCCAGGCCAGCTACATCGTCGACAAGCTGGGCCTGAAGAGCGGCAAGGGCCCCTTCAACATCGAGCTGTTCGCCGGCTCCAACGACGACAACAACACCAAGTACTTCTTCGGTGGCGCGATGAGCGTGCTCCAGCCGTACATCGACAGCAAGAAGCTCGTGGTCAAGTCCGGCCAGACCAAGCTCACCCAGGTCACCACGCTGCGCTGGGACGGCGCCACCGCCCAGAAGCGCATGGAGGACATCCTCACCTCGACCTACACCAGCGGCAAGGTCGACGCGGTCCTGTCGCCGTACGACGGCATCTCCATCGGCATCATCGCCGCGCTGAAGTCGGACGGCTACGGCAAGGGCAGCAAGCCGCTCCCGGTCATCACCGGCCAGGACGCCGAGCTCGCCTCGGTTAAGTCGATCATCGCGGGCCAGCAGACGCAGACGGTCTACAAGGACATCCGCAAGCTCGCCAAGGTCGCCGCGAACATGGTGGACGACGTCCTCAACGGCAAGAAGCCCGAGGTCAACGACACCAAGACGTACGACAACGGCACCAAGGTCGTCCCGGCCTACCTGCTCCAGCCGGTGAGCGTCGACAAGTCCAACTACACCAAGGAACTGGTCGACACGGGCTTCTACAAGGCCAGCGACCTCAACTAGTCGCTACCTCCCTGTCGGCCCCATCCCCCACTGATTGAAAGGCACGACCATGGCGGGACCCGTCCTGGAAATGCGCTCGATCGTCAAGACCTTTCCCGGCGTCAAAGCGCTGTCGGACGTCACTCTGACCGTCCGGCAGGGCGAGGTCCATGCCATCTGCGGTGAGAACGGCGCCGGGAAGTCCACCTTGATGAAGGTGCTCTCCGGCGTCCATCCGCACGGCACGTACGAGGGCGACATCCTCTTCGAGGGAGAGATCGTCTCGTTCAAGGACATCCGGGCGAGCGAGCAGCACGGCATCGTGATCATCCATCAGGAACTGGCCCTGGTGCCGTTCCTGTCGATCGCGGAGAACATCTTCCTCGGCAACGAACACGCCTCGGGCGGGTTCATCAACTGGAACGAGACGCTGAAGCACGCCACCGAGCTGCTGCGCCGGGTGGGTCTGAACGACCACCCGGAGACCCGGATCGCCGACATCGGCGTGGGCAAGCAGCAGCTGGTGGAGATCGCCAAGGCGCTCTCCAAGAAGGTGAAGCTGCTCATCCTCGACGAGCCGACCGCGGCTCTGAACGACGAGGACAGCGGCAAACTCCTGGATCTCATCCTGGAGTTGAAGAAGCAGGGCATCACCTCGATCATCATCTCCCACAAGCTCAACGAGATCCGCCGGGTCGCCGACTCGGTGACGATCATCCGCGACGGGAAGTCGATCGAGACCCTGGACGTGAAGGCCCCGGAGACCACCGAGGACCGGATCATCTCGGGCATGGTGGGCCGCGACCTGGACCACCGCTTCCCCGACCGCACGCCGTACGAGGGCGAGGTGGACGCGGCCCCGGCGCTCGAGATCCGCAACTGGACCGTGCACCACCCGATCGACCAGCAGCGCAAGGTGGTCGACGACGTGTCGATCCATGTGCGCCGCGGCGAGATCGTCGGCATCGCGGGCCTGATGGGCGCGGGGCGCACCGAGCTCGCGATGAGCGTGTTCGGGCGTGCCTACGGCCGGCACGCGGGCGGCCAGGTCTTCAAGGACGGCAAGGAGATCCGTACCAAGACCGTCTCCGAGACGGTCGGGCACGGCATCGCCTATGTCACCGAGGACCGCAAGCACTACGGCCTCAACCTTATCGACGACATCAACCGCAACATCTCGCTGACCGCCCTGCACAAGGTGGCCAAGCGCGGAATCGTCGACGAGCACGAGGAGCGCAAGGTCTCCGAGCGGTTCCGCAAGTCCATGAACATCAAGGCGCCGACGGTCTTCGAAACGGTCGGCAGGCTGTCCGGCGGCAACCAGCAGAAGGTCGTCCTCAGCAAGTGGATCTTCGCGGGTCCCGAGGTGCTGATCCTGGACGAGCCCACCCGCGGTATCGACGTGGGCGCCAAGTACGAGATCTACACGGTCATCGACCAGCTGGCCGCCGAGGGCAAGGCGGTCGTCTTCATCTCCTCCGAGCTGCCGGAGCTGCTCGGCATGTGCGACCGCATCTACACCATGGCCGCCGGACGGCTCACGGGTGAGGTCCCGCGCGCCGAGGCCACGCAGGAAGTGCTGATGCGCCAGATGACGAAGGACAAAGAGGTAACGCGATGAGCACCGATGTGACGAAGGTTCCGGCCGCGGTGCCGCCCGGCAAGGGCGGGGGGTCGTCCTCCGACGAGGGCCTGCTCCAGCTGATGGTCGGCGGACTGCGCCGCAACATGCGGCAGTACGGCATGCTGATCGCGCTCGGCCTGATCGTCGCCCTGTTCGCGGTGTGGACCGACGGCGATCTGCTGCTGCCGCGCAACGTCTCCAACCTGGTGCTCCAGAACAGCTACATCCTGATCCTCGCGATCGGCATGATGCTGGTGATCATCGCGGGACACATCGACCTGTCGGTCGGTTCGCTGACCGCGTTCGTGGGCGCCTTCGCGGCCGTGCTGACCGTGCAGCACGACGTGCCCTGGCCCCTCGCGCTGGTGCTGACCCTGGTGGTGGGCGCGGTCGCGGGCTCGGTGCAGGGCTATCTGATCGCGTATCTCGGCATACCGTCGTTCATCGTCACCCTGGCGGGCATGCTGCTCTTCCGCGGTCTGACGGAGATCCTGCTGGAGGGCCAGACCCTCGGCCCCTTCCCGGACGGACTCCAGAAGCTCGGCAACGGCTTCCTGCCCGAGGTCGGCCCGAACACCAACTACCACAACCTCACCCTGCTGCTCGGCTTCGCGCTGCTGGCCTTCGTGATCTACCAGGAGGTCCGCGACCGCAAGCGCCAGCAGGAGTTCGCGCTGGACGTGCTGCCCAGGAACGCCTTCCTGCTCAAGCTCGTCGCGATCGCCGCGGCGATCCTCGCGGTCACGATGCTGCTCGCCAGCTACCAGGGCGCGCCGATCATCCTGATCGTCCTGGGCGCGCTGGTGGTCGGTTACGGCTATGTCATGCGCAACGCGGTCTTCGGCCGGCACATCTACGCGATCGGCGGCAACCTGCCGGCCGCGAAGCTGTCCGGCGTCAAGGACAAGAAGGTCACCTTCCTCGTCTTCCTGAACATGGGCGTGCTCGCGGCCCTGGCGGGTCTGGTGGTCGCCGCCCGTCTGAACGCGGCCTCCCCGAAGGCGGGCCTGAACTTCGAACTCGAGGCCATCGCCTCGTCGTTCATCGGTGGCGCGTCCATGAGCGGCGGTGTGGGCACCGTCCTCGGCGCGATCATCGGCGGTCTCGTCCTCGGTGTGCTGAACAACGGCATGAACCTCCTGAGCGTCGGCACCGACTGGCAGCAGGTCATCAAGGGCCTCGCCCTGCTGGCCGCCGTCGGCTTCGACGTGTGGAACAAGCGCAAGTCCGGTTCGTAGACCCGAACGACCCGATCGGATCGGGCCCCGCCGCGAGGCGGGGCCCTTCCCATGAGGGCCCTTCCCCTGAGGAGAGGAAAGCCGGTGAAGACGCTCTTCGGCGAGCTCGCCGACGGCACCGAGATCCACAGCTGGTCGCTGGAGAACGGCGGCACCCGCCTCGAAGTCCTGTCGTACGGCGGGATCGTGCGATCTCTGGAGATCCCCGACCGGCACGGCCGGTACGCCAATGTCTGTGCGGGCCTCGCCCGGATCGAGGACTACGCCGCCTCCAGCCCGTACTTCGGCGCGCTGATCGGGCGGTACGGCAACCGGATCGGCAAGGGCCGGTTCACCCTGGACGGCGAGAGCCACCAACTCTCCGTCGACGACGGCGAGAACAGCCTGCACGGCGGTGCCGAGGGCTTCGACCGGCGGGTGTGGGACGTCGAGCCGTTCACCAAGGGCTCGGACGTCGGCCTGCACCTGTCCTACACCTCGGCCGACGGCGAGATGGGCTACCCGGGCACACTCACGGCGACGGTGACCTACACCCTCACCGAGCGCGGCGACTGGCGCATCGACTACGAGGCCCGCACCGACAGGGCCACCGTCGTCAACCTCACCAGCCACGTCTACTGGAACCTCGCGGGCGAGGGCAGCGGCACGATCGCGGACCACGAGCTCGCGATCGCCGCCTCCCGCTGGACGCCCACCGACCCGGGGCTGATCCCGACCGGTGAACTGGCGCCGGTCGACGGCACCCCCTTCGACTTCCGCGAGACCAAGCCGATCGGCCGGGATCTGCGCACCGGACACCCCCAGTTGCTCGCCGCCAAGGGCTACGACCACAACTGGGCGCTGGACAAAGGGATCACCGCCGAGCCCGAGCACGTCGCGACCCTGCGCGACCCGGCGTCCGGCCGCACCCTGAAGATCGCCACCACCGAGCCCGGGCTCCAGTTCTACTCGGGCAACTTCCTCGACGGCACCCTGGTCGGCCCCTCCGGCCGCACCTACCGTCAGGGCGACGCCCTGTGCCTGGAGACGCAGCACTTCCCGGACTCGCCGAACCAGCCGTCGTTCCCGTCCACGGTGCTGCGGCCGGGCCAGGAGTACCGGAGCACGACGATCCACGCATTCGGTGCCTGACCTGCCCTGATGAGGTAATCGGGCCCGTGGTTCCCGAACTCACACTTCTTTCACACCCGTTGAACGGCGCCACGCAGGCATCCGTATGTAGGGGCGGCCCGTGCTCCCCCGCGCGGGCCACCCAATGACGACGGGCCCGGACGTCCCCGCCGGACCCGCCCCATACGGAGGTTCCATGGCCGACAACGTCACCTCGTTGTTCCGCAGCTCTGCCGCGCACAGCCCGTCGATGGCGGCGCTGACGCGCGAGGGCGGGGACGGGGTAGGGCCGGTGGACTTCTGTATCCCCTGCAATCCCTACTTTCCCACTCCGGCGATGATGGACACCATGGCCGCGCGGCTGAAGGACATCATCACCTACTACCCGAGCAGCGCCGACACGATCACCGCCGAGCTGTGCAACCTGCTCCAACTGCCGCCGCAGGCCGTGGCGATGGGCAACGGCTCGACCGAACTGATCACCTGGATCGACCATCTGCTGGTCCGTGAGTCGCTCGCCGTTCCGGTCCCCACCTTCGGCCGCTGGACCGACCAGCCGATGGAGACCGGCAAGCGGGTCGACATGTTCCCGCTCCAGGAGTCCAGCGGATTCGCCCTGGACCTCGCGCAGTACGCCGATTTCATACGGACCCGGGGGACACGGGTCGCGGTCATCTGCAACCCCAACAACCCCGACGGCGGCTTCCTCCACAAGCACGCGCTCGTGCAGTTCATGGACGCGATGGCCGACCTGGACCTCATCGTCATCGACGAGTCGTTCCTGGAGTTCGCGGACGCCGAGCAGGAGCCGAGCGTCGTCCAGGAGGCGATGGTCCGGCCGAACGTCATCGTGCTGCGCAGCCTCGGCAAGAACTTCGGCCTGCACGGCATCCGCTTCGGCTACATGGTCGCCAACCCCTCCCTCGCGGGCCGGGTCCGCTCGATGCTGCCGAAGTGGAACCTCAACGCCTTCGCCGAGTACGTGGTGTTCATGCTCAAGGAGCACGGCGCCGAGTACGCGCAGAGCCTGCACCAGGTCCGCCGGGACCGTCTCGACATGGCGAGCCAGCTGGCCGCGCTGCCCGGCCTGACCGTCTACCCCTCGCAGGGCAACTTCCTCTTCGTGCGCCTGCCGGTCGGCGCCGAGGGGACCGTGGTGCGGGACCGGATGCTCAGCGAGCACCGCATCCTCGTCCGCGAGTGCGGCAACAAGATCGGTTCTTCCAGTCGCTTCCTGCGGCTCGTGGTGCGCCCCCAGGTGGACGTGCGTCGCCTGGTGTCCGGCCTGGAACAGGTGCTCTACGGGACCAGGAGGGGAGCCGCCGTGCCCGAGCTCGCTCAAGGGACCAGCTACAGCTCGGGTACGGCGGCAGTGGACCGGCTGGTCGGACAGACCAACGGAGCCGGAATGCAGGGTCTGGCGGCGATGGCCGTCGGTGGCGGCTCGGTGGGGGGCGGCATGCCGATGCCGGTCGCGCAGCCGGTGCCGGTCGCGGTGGCCGCGGCCCCGTCGATGGGGGCGCAGTCGATGGGGGCGCAGTCCATGGGCGCGGGGATGCCCGCACCGGCCCAGATGCCGACGCCCGCCCAGATGCCGACGCCCGCCCAGATGCCGGCACCGGCACCGATGCCGACCCCGGTTCCTGCCCCTACCCCTGTCCCCGCTCCCATGCCGATACCGGCGCCCGCCCCGCCCGCTCCGGCACCGATGCCCTTCGGCGCGCCGGTCGGACCGACGCCGCCCGGGGTACCGGCCCGCGGCGGCCTCACCGCGGCCCAGGTGCGGGGCATGACGGCCCCGGCGCCCACCGGCCCGGAGGAACTGTCGACCGCGCCCGCCACCGGCTGGCCCAACGCGCAGAGCTGGCCGAACGCGGCGGGGATGGGGCAGGTCGGCTGACCGGCCTCCGGGGGTGACCGGTGTGCACGTGACGGTGTGGGACGACCGGGGCGGTGGCGGGGCGGAGACCCCGGCGCTCTTCGTCCACAACATCTTCACCTGGGGGGACGACCCCGAGTACGGCTTCGCCGGGCAGCGGCCCCTCGCGGCCGGTCGGCGGCTGCTCCTGATGGACCGCCGGGGGTACGGCGACAGCCCGGACACCGCGCGCGGTGACTTCGAGGTGGACGCCGGGGACGTCGTGGGGCTGCTCGGCACCGGCGCGCATCTCGTCGGGCACGGCAACGGGGGTGTCGTCGCGCTCCTCGCCGCCGCGCACCGCCCCGACCTGGTCCGTTCCCTCGCCCTGATCCAGCCCTCGGCCTTCACCGCGGCCGCGGACCGTCCGCTGGTCGCGGCGCTCCTCGACCGGGTGCGAGGCCTCGCACCGACGGTCACGCACGACGTCACCACGGAGCGGTTCCTGCGGGAGTCCACGGAGAGCGTCGGACTGCCGGTGCCCGAGCCCACTCCGCGCCGGCTGCGTGCCGTCGCCACCTCGATGCGGGAGCGGCCGGTCTGGGAGGCCGAGATCCCGCTGGAGGCGATCCGGGGCGCGAGCGTGCCCGTGCTGGTCGTCTGCGGGACCTGGGAGGACGCCCCGGCGGCGTACCGCGAGCACGTGGGGCTGCCCCTCATCGAGGTGGCGGAGTCGCTCAGGGACTCCCTCGACGCCCGCCTCGTGCGGATGCCCGGGTACTACCCGCACACCCAGCGGCCCGCCGACGTCAACGCCGTGCTGCGGGAGTTCTGGGGCAGCGTGACCGGGGTGTCGTAGGGCTCAGCCGACCTGCTCGAAGACCATCGACCACCAGCTGTCCGGCTGGGCGAAGGCGTACGGGTCGCGGGCCTTGAGGTACTCGACGAGTTTGTCCGTGTAGGGGGCGCGGTCCTGGACAGCCGCCCGCTCCAGGTGCTTCGTGCGCAGGGCGAAGCGGTACAGGAACTCGACGAGGTCGGCGAGGGTGCGGTTGGCGATCTCGGCGCTCGGCTCCTCGTCGAAGGAGAGCAGGATGACGTAACCGCGGTCCAGGTCGAGGCAGTAGCGCATCTCGGGGTCGTCGGTGGGACCGCCCAGGACGAGGATGTGGGTCTCCTCGCCGCCCGCGGCGACCGGCACCACCGTGAAGGGGTCGGGGCCCTCGTCGGCGGTGTCGAGGGTGAACAGCACGTCGACGAACTTCGGCAGACCGACCTCGCACAGCACCTCGGCGTCGGCCTCGGACAGCCCGTGCTCCTCGGCGACGGCACGGTCCAGCGTGACCACGCGGTCCGCGCCGAACAGCTCCGTCATCTCGTCATGGGTGGCCATGCGTCCCCTTCTCCCCTTCCGTCCCGCGTCAGCCGCTGAGGCCGGCGCGTCGCAGCAGCTTCAGCCAGTCGTCGTACTCCACCAGCTCGTCGTCGACCAGGGCGAGCCGTTGGTACTCGGCGGGATCGGCCAGCCGGTCGAGGAAGAACTCCTCGATCCCGGACGCCAGCCGCTCGAAGCGCTCCGCGTCCACCCAGTCGGGGCCCGCCTCCGGGGCACCGAGGACCCCGCCGTCCGCGCGGTCGAGGAAGACCGGGGCCTCCTGGATCATGCCGACGCAGTAGAGCTTCTCCGGGGACAGCGGCAGCGGCGAGTCGACCACGGGCTCGCAGTAGAACTGGTGCTCCTCGGCCTCCTCCAGGCCGAAGAGCTGCACCGACGGACCGCAGCTCACGCCGTCCACCACCCGGCAGAAGTCCAGGTAGGCGCGCGGCACCCCGTCCGCCGCCGCGTCGGCCGCGCCGGCCTCGTCGAGCGTCCCGCCGAGCGTGGCCGCGAGCAGGTCCGTGCTGCCCGCCAGCGCCGTCCGCAGCGCGTCCACCGTCTCGGTCAGACGGGACGGTCCCGGGCTCCCGCTAGTCATCTGGCCACCACTTGATGTCGATGTTGATCGGATTGCCGTCCGGCAGATCCTTGATCTGCGGACGTATCTGCTGTGTGCCGATGTCGAAGTTCGTCGTCCGGTCGAGCATCCGCAGGTTACGCCACGCGTCCGGGCCGCCGGTCTGGAGCTCGTTGACGTGGTCGGGCTGCATTTTACGGGCGGCCACCGCGGCCTCTTCGGCGAAGTCGGGGTCGTCCTTGTGGTTCCTGCGGATCAGGGCCTCCAGCGCGCCCTTGTAGTCCGAGGTGATCTTCTTGTCCCGGTAGTCCTCGGTCCTGCCCTTGAACTTGAAGAGCTTGCCCTCCTCACCGAGCCGCTGAAGGGCCCGCGCCTTGCGCTCGAAGGCCGGCTTGGG
This sequence comes from Streptomyces sp. NRRL B-3229, assembly GCF_000719505.1. Lineage (NCBI taxonomy): Bacteria > Bacillati > Actinomycetota > Actinomycetes > Kitasatosporales > Streptomycetaceae > Streptomyces > Streptomyces sp. NRRL B-3229. Next base: position 54,175 of record NZ_JOGP01000019.1, read on the forward strand.
CATGCCGGGCTTCCACTCCAGGGTGACGGTGTGCGGGTCCTTGGTGGTGTCCGGGCGGTCCTTGCCGATGCCGCCGCCGTCCCGGACGGCGTCCTGGTCACGGGAGCGCTTGACGATGCTCTGGAGCATCGTCTCGATGTTCTTGTCGTTGCGCGCGTGGTTGTCGCCCATGGCGCGCACACCCTTGGACACGTCCTGGAGGTGCTTGTGGAGCTGGTCCTCGGCCTCCTCGATGGCCCTGAGGATCTTCTCCGCGCCGGTCTCGACGGCCGCGGCGAGCGCGCCCTTGCCGCGGGTGCGGTTCAACCCGGCCCGGCTGCGGCGCAGATGGGGACGGGCGCCGGACTCGTGCTCGTCGGCCTGGGAGGTGATCCGGTCGGCGAGCCGGTCGTGGAGGTCCTTGTCGCTGCGTACGGTGTCGCTCACGCGGCGCCGCCCTTCTGGGTGAAGGTCCCCGTGGTGCCGTCGAGCCCTTCCTGCAATCCCTCGGTGCCCGCGCGCAGGGTCTTGCCGGGGCTGTAACCGTCCTGGAGGCCCACGGCGTTGGCGCCGAGCTGGAGGACTAGGTCAGTGGCCATGTTGCCGAGCGCGGAGTAGACGGGGCCCATGGCGACGGACATCAGCTCCTCCACCAGCATGTGCTCCGCCTCCTTCAGCAGCCGCCGCACGATGAGCCGGGTGGCCTGCGTGGCGCCGAGCGCGCCGACCTCGGAGAGACCGAGGGTGAAGGGCGCGGCGGCCTGGGCGGCGATGATCTCGGCGGCGAGGATGCCGAGTTGGACGATGGCGGCCACCTTGGCCCCGGCCACGGCGACGGCGGCCCCGTCGAGGGCCATGGCCCCGAGGTCGGCGGCCTCGCCGAGACGTGCCAGGTGTACGTCGCTGACCTTGCCCCAGTGCTGCTGGAAGGCGGCGGTCGCGATGCCCTCGTTGCCCTCCAGGAACTCGTTGACGACGCTCGCCGTGGCGTCCTTGCCCGCCCGCATCTGCGAGGCGAACGACCGCAGGCCGTCGGCCATGTCGCGGTAGTCGTCCTCGTCGACGTTGGGCCACTCGACACCGATGAGATCCAGCACCCAGGCCGCCTCGTCGGGCAGCACGACCCCCATGCGCGTTCCCCCTTTGTCTTGGCAGGACCATTTCAGGTCACGCTGACGACGGCCGAACTGTACTACGGGGACACGGATTTGCTGCGGTGACGGGTGGGAGAGGGGTTGTCGATGCGGGCGGAGATGTCAAGTGCCCCTGGAGGATCGCCGGTTCAGCGAGGACCGAAGCGGTTGCCGGGCCGGATGCCGCCGAGTTGGTCCGGGCCGCGGAGACCACCCGGACCGCCCGGCGCGCCGGGCCGTTCCGCGCTCCGCCGGTCCTGCGGCGCCCCTTCCGGATCCTTCTCCTCACGTTCCTGCTCCGCGTCGCGAGCCCGCTGCCACTCCCCGAAGCGGGCGCCGGCCTCCCGGGCCTCGGCGTCGGAGCGCAGCTCCCCGGCCCGCCGGACCTTGTCGGCGCCGGAGAACAGGGCGGCGGTGTACTCCGGGTCGGTGAAGGCCTGTTCGGCGGAGAGCCTGCCGCGCAGCACCCCGTTCGCCATCTCCCGCAGCTTCGGATCGGGCCCGGTGCTCAGGGTGCGCAGCGCTCGGAGCAGGCTGCGGGCCCGCTCCTCGTCCTTCGCGACACCGAGCAACTCCCCCTGATCCACCTCGCGTCCGTCCGCCACCCGAACCTCCCCCTTCCGCACGCCGGCCGCCCCAGTATCCAACAGCCCCACGTCCGTTACGAGGAGAGGGCGTCCCGCATGGCCTTCGCGGTGAGCGTCGGGTCGTAACCCTCGGGAACGCCCTCGACGAGGATGATGTCGCCCTGGATGTGGCGCGAACGCAGCGGCGCGATCTCCTGATACGCGGCGGACTCCCACCAGGCCCGCGCCTCACCGATCCCGGGGAACCCGATCACCACGACGTGCCCGGGCCACTCCCCCTCCCGCACCTCGTGCCGGCTCCCGTGCACGAGAAAGCGTCCACCGTACGGCTCGAAGGTCCCGCTGATGCGCTCGATGTACTCGGCGACCTCGGGGTGCGGGGTGGCTTCGCGGAGGTGGGCGATGGCGTAGGCGGTCATGGTGTCCTCCCTCGTGGACCGGCTGGCTACGGGGACGAGCCTGGCACGGGGGTACGGCGGGGGCGATTACCGCGGAGGTAAGGGGGTGCGAGGTGAGCCCCGGAGCAGGGACGGAACCGGCCATCGACGAGCGGGCCGCCTTGATCGCCCTGCCATACTGCCCGTCGCCCACCACTCTGGCGCGGATCCCGCCGCACCCCCTGGAGCCGTAGATGTGGTCCACGATCGTCGCCGTCCTCGGCACTCTCGCCGGTGTCGCCCTGGCGGGGTACGCCCAGCGGTCAGGAGACCGGCAGGCCCGGGAGCACGCACACCGCCAGGACGTGACGCACGCCGTCGCGCAACTGCTGGAGGCGATCGTCCGGCACCGTGAAGTGCACTGGCTGTCCGTCGAGTCCCGGCGCACCGGCGCCGCCGAGACAGCGGAGGACCGGACCGCCCTGGCGACCACGCGTAGCGCGGCCACGGTCGCCCGCGACCGGGTCGGACTCCTCGTCGACTCGGACCCGGCGCTGCTGACTGCCGCCGAGACCGCGTGGCGAACGGCCGTGAAACTGCCGGACCTCGTCCTGGGCCCGGTGACCGACGGCCGGTTCTCGCCCGAGGTGGAGGTGGCCCTGGAGACCGCCCGAGAGCAGTGCCGGGCCGCCCACACCGCGCTCCGGATCGCGGGCTCCGCCTACGTGCACGGCCGTTGAGCGTGCTCGTCGAAGCGCGAACCGGCGAACGGCCTTCCGCACTACGACCGCACAACCGGCGTGCGCACTGCACCGACCAGGCCCAGCCACCCCGTCACGTCCACCTCCGCCCGCACTGTCTTGCCCGGCGGCGGTTCCCGGTCGAGCACCTCCCACCGGTCGGCGAGCGCCTCCACGAGGACGAGACCACGACCGCCGTCGCCCAGGGGATCCGACGACCGTACGGCGGGCAGCGGTTCGGCCCGGGTGTCGGTGACCTCGATCCGCACGCTCCCCGTGACCAGGGAGAGCCGTAGCTCGAAGTCCCGCCCCGGAACCCGGCCGTGGGTCACCGCGTTCGCGGCCAGCTCGGCCACGATCACCGCGACCGCTTCGGCGACCGGGGTGTCGTACGGCAGCCCCCACGTGCGGAGTTGGTCCAGGGCGAGGTGACGGGCCAGGCGGGCGCCTCTCGGGGTCGCGCTGAGTCGCTGGGTGAACGTACGTACGGTCACCGGAGGTCGTGCAGTCATGGGGCCCAATCTGGCGCCTCCGAGGGCGACTTCTCCAGGTCGGCACCGCGTACGCTGCGGCAGCGTACGCGGTCACGGGCTGGACAGTACGCGTGACGGAACGTGACCATGGGTCCGGGAGGTGACCGACTGTGGTCGATGGTGGCGGTGAGCCGGAGTCCTCGGACAGCATGCGGACGTTCGGAGCGGTACTTCAAGCCCTGCGGGAGCATCAGGGGTTGAGCCGGGAGGAGTTCGGCGATCTGGTGCGGTTCTCCAAGCACACAGTGGCGTCGGTGGAGTTGGGCCGCCGGATGCCCGACTCGGTGCTCGTGGAGCGGGCGGAGGAGGTGCTGGGGAACACGGGTGCCTTGCGCAGGGCGTTCCCGAACCTGGCTCGACAACCGGGGCTGGCGGCCTGGTTCCGGCGGTGGGCGGGGCTGGAGCAGCTGGCGATCACCCTGTACACGTACGAATGCCATCTGATTCCAGGGCTGTTGCAGACCGAGACGTACGCGCGGACGTTGTTCACGAGCCAGCTGCCACCACCGGACGACGAACAGATCGAGGCTCAGTGGATTGCGAGGGCCGAACGCCAACGCCTGCTGCGGGAGCGGCCGAACACGGCTTTCGACTTCATCCTGGAGGAGCATCTGTTCCGACGACACACGGGCGGAGTCGAGGTCACACGAGAACTCATCGACCATGTGCTGGAGATGGCCGAGCTACGGAACGTCGAGATCCAGATCATGCCGACGAAGCAGGAGAACCACGCCGGGCTGGACGGGCCCATGCAGTTGCTGGAGACACCGGAGACCCAGTGGTTCGCCTACTGCGAGGGGCAGCGGGCCGGCCTGCTCCTCTCCGATCCCAAAGAGGTCAGCGTCCTCCAACGGCGATATGCCAGGATGCGTTCACAGGCTCTCACTCTCCCGGACTCGGTGAGCCTGTTGCAGCGGATGCGAGGGGACCTATGAGCAGCACCGAACTGGCCTGGTTCAAGTCGAGCTACAGCAGCGGCGGCGACGGCGACTGCGTAGAGGTCGCCCTCACCTCGCCCACCATCCACATCCGCGACTCCAAGAACCCGCAAGGCCCCCGCCTCACCACCTCCCGAACCCCGTGGACCGACTTCCTCGCCCACCTCACGGGTGACCCGGGCGCAGGAGCCTGACGGCGCCCGCGCCGGTTCACCCGGGCGTCACTTCTCCGGACCGAAGTCCGCCTCCAGTCGCTCCTTCCATCCCGAGTCCGCCAGTCCCGCCCCGACGAGGACGTCCCGCCAGTCCTCCTTGGCCAGCTGGACGGCGTCGAGCAGGCGGTCCACCCGGCCCTGGCCGCACAGCAGGGTCGCCGCGGCGATGCGCTCCTTGTCCTCCTGGTCACCCCGGTCGGTCAGGTGGTTGACCAGCTCGGTGAGGAGATCGCCCACCACCTCGCCCTCCCGGCCGGGAAAGTCCTCCGCGATGCGCCGTTCGACCCGCACGGTAAGCCCCATTTACCCTCCTTGTCGGCATACGCCCCGGTACGGTACCGCGCCCACGCCTCGCGACGGCGCAACCTGTCTCGCAAGAAACTTGACCGCCCCTCTTTTTGCCGAACTGACAGCTCATCAACAGCGAGCCCTCCTACGGTGCCGTGTTCATGACAGACACCCCCATGAACGAGACCCCGTCGAACGCGACCCCCGTCGCCCGCAGGACCGTCCTCGTCGCCACCGGCGCCACGGCCGCGGCCCTCGCCGTGGGCGCCGCCGTGCCCGACACCCGGACGTCCCCCCACACCACCCCCGTGGCCGCCGCCGCAGCCGTCTGCACCCTCACCAAGGAGCTGACCGAAGGCCCCTACTACCTCGACGGCCAGTACGTCCGCGCCGACATCACCGAGGGCAAGACCGGCTTCCCGCTCAAGCTCGCCCTCACCGTCGTCGACGACGACACCTGCGCCACCATCAGCAACGCCCTCGTCGAGATCTGGCACTGCGACGCGCTCGGCGAGTACTCGGGCTACGTCGGCAACAACGGCCACCAGGAGCCCGACGACGGCACCTTCCTGCGCGGCGGCGTCCTCACGAACGCCGGCGGCGTCGCCGCCCTCACCACGGTCTACCCGGGCTGGTACCGGGGCCGCTGCGTCCACATCCACGTGAAGGTGCACGTCGGGGTCACCCTCACCTCCGACGGCTCCTTCACCGGCGGCACCGAGCTCCACACCGGCCAGCTCTTCTTCGACGAGACGGTCACCGCGAGAGTCGGCGCGCTCTCGCCGTACTCGGCCAACACCGTCCCCCGCACCACCCTCGCCCAGGACTCGATCTACGACGACGGCGGCGCCGCGTCCGGCCTGCTGACCCTGACCGCGCTCGGCAGCTCCCCGTCCGCCGGCTACGCGGGCACGCTCACTCTCGGCGTCGAACGCGGCTGACGCGACACCACGGACGGTCCGCCACCCGTCACCTCCGGGCGGCGGACCGTCCCCTCAGAGCGTCACTTGCCGGGGCACTCCTTCCACGCCATGTGGTAGATCGTGCTGATGTCGCCGTCCGTCGAGTCCATCGTCATGAAGCTGACCTTGGACGGCGAGGAGGTGCCGGCGTTGACCCGGATCTCCGTGTTGATGTTGAAGTTGCGCTGGACCCCGCACGGCGCCCAGACCAGCTGGGCCCAGTCGGTGGTGTCGGTCGCCTGCCAGTTGTCGTTGAGGGCGCCCGAGAAGGGGTGGGTCTTGAAGACCGTCTGGGAGGAGCCCTGGAAGTAGTACGAGGCCCTCTGGACGGCGTTCGCCCCGGACTGGAGCGAGGCGAAGCCCCGGTAGTCCGCGCTGGCGATGGCGTACGTGAAGCCCGACGGGACGTGGACGATCAGGTTGAGCTGGCAGTTCTTGCGGAACGCGGTGGGGTCGGAGTTGCCGCCGACCTGGGCGAGGTAGTCGCTGTAGGTCACCGTGAACGCGGTGTTGTCCTCGGAGACCGCGACGGCCGCCGTGCCCGCGGGACAGCCGGAGCCGTTCACCGTGGCGATGTTGATGACGATCTTGTCCGGCGGCGGGTCGACGAACCCGCCGGACGGGTTGTGGGCGGGTATCGCCGCGGTGAGCAGGGCGGCGACGGCACCGCCCAGGAGCAGTCCACTGGCCATGGGGGGTCTCTCCTCTGCGCTGAAGGCGCTGATGGTTGAAGCATGGAGAACCTGTGTGGTTTCTGTGAAGCACCGCGGCGTGGGAATCGTAGGGAGCACGTCATGGGCATGCCAGAGCGAACTCCAGCCATTCCCACGATGGCTGAACTCACGTGTAAATGGCTGGAGTTGAGCGCAAGCCGATTGCTGTGCCCTACGGGTTCTCCCAGGCCGCCGGTTCCGCCGCGAGGCGCTGCACCGGCTCGGGCAGCGCGTCGCCCGCGATGTCGGCGATGGTGACGCCCTCCAGGATCTTGCGCACGTTGGCGCGCAGCGCGATCCACAGCGGGAGCAGCGGCTGGGCGGAGCCGGTGTACTCCAGACCGGTGGGGCGCTCGCCGCGCACCGACACGATCGGGCCGTCCACCGTACGGATGACATCCGCGACCGTGATGGCCGAGGCGTCCCGCGCGAGCCGGTAGCCGCCGCCCCCGCCCCGCCTGCTGTCGACGATCCCGCCCCGCCTCAGGTCGCCGAGGATCCCCTCCAGGAACTTGTGCGGAATGTCCTGGACAGCGGCGATGGACTCGGCCTTCACCGGCTCCGTGCCCTGCCGCACGGCAAGCTCCAGCACCGCCCGTACCGCGTAGTCCGCCCGCGCAGAGATCCTCATACGACAATTGTGCGTCGTCCGGCCATAGAGAATGGCCACACCACAATGGCCTCACCACTCACATCCCGGCGAACGGGCCGGGCACGGACACGAGGACAGGCACGACCAGGAGGCGCTCCCTTGGAGCTGAGCAGACGTACATTCAGCGCCCTCGCCGGCACCACGGCGCTCGGCTTCGCGCTGAGCGGCAGTGGTGGGGAGACCACCCGGGCCTACGCCTCCCACAGCGTGCCCACCGGGCCCGCGCCGGGCACGCCCGCCGCCGACCGGGCCCGGCACACGGTGGGCTTCGACGGGTACTCGCTGCTGGTCGACGGCCGCCGCCTGGTGCTGTGGTCGGGCGAGATGCACCCCTTCCGGCTGCCGAGCCCGTCGCTGTGGCGGGACGTCCTCCAGAAGATGCGCGCGCACGGCTTCAACGCGGTGAGCGTGTACGTGGCCTGGAACTACCACTCCCCCGGCCCCGGCCAGTACGACTTCACCGGTGTCCGCGACCTCGACCTGTTCCTGCGCACCGCCGCCGAGACCGGCCTGTACGTGATCCTGCGTCCGGGCCCGTACATCAACGCCGAGGTCGACGGCGGCGGCTTCCCCGGCTGGCTCACGGCGACCGCGGGCCGGGCCCGCACCTCCGACCCGACCTATCTGTCGTACGTCGACGAGTGGTTGAGCGCGGTGAACGCCATCGTCGCCCGGCACCTGTTCACCAAGGGCCGGGGCACCGTCCTGCTCTACCAGATCGAGAACGAGTACGACGCCTTCGTCGACGAGCCGCTCGGCCAGGACTACATGTCCCACCTCTACAAGAAGGTGCGCGCCGACGGCATCGACGTACCGCTGTTCCACAACGACAAGGGCCGGAACGGCTACTGGGCGCCCGGCTCCTTCAACACCGGTGGCGAGGAACACGGTTGGCTGTACGGCTTCGACGGCTACCCCGACCCCGGCGAAGTGCCGCCGGACTGGGGACACTTCGGGGAGGGCGGGCTCAAGGGCGGGGCGACGGCCAGTCCGCGCACGCCCGGGTTCATCCCGGAGTTCGGCGGGGGCTGGTTCGACTCCTGGGGCGGGGCCACCTTCGACGGCAAGGGGTACGCCGAGGCCCGGTACAGCCGGGACGCGGCCTACGAGCGGCGCTTCCAGCTGACCAACCTGGCCAACGGCATCACCGTGCACAACGTCTACATGACCTTCGGCGGCACCTCGTGGGGCTGGCTGCCCGCGCCGCAGGTCTACACGTCGTACGACTACGGGGCGGCGCTCGACGAGGCCCGCAGGCAGACACCGAAGCTCGCCCCGGCGCACCAGCTCGGCCATCTGCTGCGGACCGTGCCGGACTTCGCCAAGCTGGACCGGGCGGACCCGGTGCGGGCCGCCGACGAGCGGCTGAAGGTGTACCACCTGACCAACCCGGACACCGGCTCCCAGGTGTACGTGGTGCGCAACGACACGGACGCGCCGATCACCACGACCATCCCGGACGCCGGGATCGACGTGGCCTTCACCGTCGCCGCCCATGACGCCAGGCTGCTCACCGCCAACCTGCAACTGGGCGGCCGTACCCTCAAGTTCGCCACCGCGCAGCCGATGATGTGCCTCAAGGTCGGCCGGCTGGACGTGGCCGTGTTCACGGCCCCGCACGGCGAGATGGCGCAGGTGCTCCTGGAGTGCCCGGAGGAGCCGCTGGTCACCCGGGGCGACGCGGAACCCGCCTGGAACTACGACCTCGGCGTCCTCAGGATCACCACACCGATCGGCGTCGGCGGCCTCGCCCGGGTGCGGATCGAGGGCGGCGGCGGCACGGGCGGCGACACCCCGCTGCTGCTGATCTTCGCCGACGACCCGGGCGCGCTGCGGCTGTTCCCGTTCGACACCCCGACCGGCACGGTCCTGGTCTACGGCCCCTCGCTGCTGCGCGAGGCCCGGCTGGACGGCGTGACCGCCCAGCTGACCGGTGACACCGTCGAGGGCACGGGCCTGGAGGTGTGGGGGCCGCGCGGCCTCGGGCAGATCACCTGGAACGGTCGCCCGCTGCGCACCTCGATCACCCCCATGGGCAGCCTGCGGGCCGAGATGCCCGCAGCCCCGGGGCAGCTGCCCATCCCCGCCGTGGGCGAGGTGCGGCTGCCCGCGCTCGGCGGCTGGCGGCGCCGTACCGAGAACTTCGAGACGCTCCCGGACTACGACGACTCCGGCTGGACCCGGGCCGACCGCACCGGCTCGTACAGCATCACCCCGGTCCCGAGGGGCGGGCCGGTGCTGTTCGCCGACGACTACGGCTTCCACTACGGCGACGTCTGGTACCGGGCGCGGCTGACGGACGCGGCGGACCTGGAGTCGGTGTCGCTGACCTACAGCACGGGCACGCAGGGGCTGCTGATGGCGTGGCTGGACGGCAAGCCGCTGGGCACGCACCGGATGCCGGTGCCGGACAAGTCGACTCTCAGGAAGGGCAGTTGGACGGCCACGGCCACCTTCCAGACGCCACGGCCCACCGGGGAGTCGCCCCGCGTGCTGTCGGTCCTGGTCCGGCGCATGGCGCACGACATGGACGGCAGGTCGGCCGACTCCCACAAGGTGGCCCGGGGGTTGACGGGCGTCTCCTTCAAGGGCGGTGCCCCGAAGGCGCGTTGGCGCATCCAGGGCGAGACCGCGCCGGACCCGGTGCGCGGCCCGCTCAACAACGGCGGGCTGTACGGGGAGCGCAAGGGCTGGCACCTGCCGGGATTCGCCGAGGAGCACTGGGAGCCCGCCGAACTGCCGCGCGCCGACCGGCGCCAGGGGGTCACCTGGTACCGGACCACCTTCCGGCTCGCCGTGGACGCCGACATCGACGCCTCCGTCGGCCTCGTCCTCGACGACGACCCCAAGCGCGCCTACCGCGTCCAGATCTTCCTCAACGGCTGGAACATGGGCCAGTACATCAACGACGTGGGCCCGCAGCACACCTTCGTCCTGCCTAACGGCATCCTGCGCACCCGGGGCACCAACACCCTTGCCCTGGCGGTCCTTTCGGACGGGACGACGGAGTCCGGGCCCGGCGACGTTCGGCTGAGACTGCTGGGGACGTCGGCCGGGGGCGTACCGGTCGCCCCGGTGCCGTCACCCGGCCGCTAGCCTGCCGTGCCCGGACCCGGGGGCCGACGCCCCCGGGGACGCCGGGGACCCCGGTCAGCCGAGCCGGATCACGTTCCAGGACAGGGGCTCCAGTACGGCGGTGAGGGTGCCGTCCGCCAGCGCGGTGCCCTCGGCCGGGTGCGGGGCGACCCGCTCGGGCTCGGCGAGGGTGTTGCGGGCGTCCGGGTCGGCGTCGGCGAGGACGCTGTGCTCGACCAGCTCCGTCAGGTCGAGGCCGTTCAGGGCGACTTCGAGGGGCAGGGCGTCGGTGCGGCTGCGGTTGACGGCGAAGACGGTGACCGAGCCGTCCTCGGCGCGTACCGCGGTGGCGTGCAGGAGGTCCGTCTCGCCGTACTTCTTCGTGTCCTGGGTCGGCGAGTCGACCCGGACGTCGAGGACCTCGCCGCGGCCGTACTTCGAGGCCTGGGCGAACGGGAAGAACGTGGTCTGGCGCCAGGCCGGGCCGCCCGGCTCGGTCATGATCGGGGCGATCACGTTGACCAGCTGGGCGAGACAGGCGACGGTGACGCGGTCGGCGTGGCGCAGCAGCGCGATGAGGAGGGAGCCGAAGACGACGGCGTCCAGGACGCTGTAGTTGTCCTCCAGGAGGCGGGGGGCCTCCGCCCAGTCCCGGGCACCGGAGTTCTCGATCTCGTGCCACTTCGACATGTACCAGACGTTCCACTCGTCGAAGGAGAGGTTGATCTTCTTCTTCGACTTCAGGCGCGCGCCGATGTGGTCGGCGGTGGCGACCACGTTCTCGATGAAGGACTCCATGTCGACGGCGGAGGCCAGGAAGGAGTCGAGGTCGCCGTCCTCGGGCTGGTAATAGGCGTGCAGGGAGATGTAGTCGACGAGGTCGTAGGTCTCGGCGAGGACCGTCGCCTCCCACTCGGCGAACGTGGGCATGGACTGGCTGGAGGAGCCGCAGGCGACGAGTTCGACGCCCGGGTCGATCTGGCGCATCGCGCGGGCCGTCTCGGCGGCGATCCGGCCGTACTCCGTCGCCGTCTTGTGGCCGGTCTGCCAGGGGCCGTCCATCTCGTTGCCCAGGCACCAGAGCCTGATGCCGAAGGGGTCCTTGTCACCGTGCGCGGCACGCAGGTCGGACAGGGCGGTGCCGGCGGGATGGTTGGCGTACTCCTGGAGTTCGAGGGCCTCGGCGACACCGCGGGTGCCGAGGTTGAGGGCCATCATGGGCTCGGCCTGGGGGCCGACCTTCTTCAGGAAGGCGATGTACTCGGAGAGGCCGAAGCGGTTGGTCTCGGTGGAGCGCCAGGCGAGGTCGAGGCGGCGGGGGCGGTCCTCGACGGGGCCGACCGAGTCCTCCCACTTGTAGCCGGAGACGAAGTTGCCGCCGGGGTAGCGCAGGGCGGTGACGCCGAGTTCGCGGACGAGGTCCAGGACGTCGGTGCGGATGCCGTCCTCGTCCGCGGTGGGGTGGCCGGGTTCGAAGATGCCGGTGTAGACGCAGCGGCCGAGGTGTTCCACGAAGGAGCCGAAGACACGGGGGTCGACCTTGCCGATCCGGAAGGCGGGGTCGAGGGTGAAACGGGCGGTGGAGCTCATGTGCGCCTTTCGGGGTGGAGGGTGCCTGGTTCGTCGGCGGGTGACATGTCGAACGATGTCCGCCACCCCGGACGGACCGTAGGCAGGAAGCGCTTTCCAGTCAATGGGGTATGCAGCAAAATCGGATCGCGTGACGGGGCGGTTCGGGGGCGCGTACTCTCGAACAGCCCGTCCTACGGCGGCGGGAGGCTCAGGGGGTGGGATGGACATCGCGGGCGCGCGCAGGAGTGCGGCCCGGATCGCCTCGGCGCTACGACGCAACCGGGCGACCCCGGCCATGCGCGATCTGGTCTCCCACCTCACCGCCGCGGTCCGGGCCCGACCCCGTCCCCCGGCCGACGTGCCCGAGCTGTGCCGGGCCCTGTGCCAGGCGATGAGCGGGCGGCGCGGCGGACGCCCCGTCGACCTGCGCTTCGAGCGCTTCCCCGACGAGATCGCCGTCACCGGGCTCTGGGTGGAGTTCCAGGACTTCGACCTCGTCATCGTCGAGGAACGCGCCGAGGCGATGCAGCAACTGGTCATCCTGGGCCACGAGCTGTGGCATCTGCACGCGGGCCACGCCCACCATCACGCGGCCGCGGCGGACGCGCTGGCCGGTCGGCCCGGCTGGGACTCCGTCGCCCTGACGGTGGCCGCCCGCAACGGCTCCCGGGCGGCGGACGAGGCCGAGGCGGACGATTTCGGGCATCGGCTGGCGGCGGCGTTCCGGCCGTTCGTCGCGGGCCGCGGCTGCGGTGCCCGGCCCGACACGGTCCAGAGAACCCTCGGCTACCGCGGAGGCGGAGCACGGTGACACACCCCCAGCCGGCCGCAGTGGCGGCCGGGTCCCTCACCGGACTGAGCATCCCCTACTGGCTGCCCGGCCTGGTCCTCGGAGCGGCCCTGGCGATCAAGCTGCCCAGCATCGTCAAGCTGTGGCGGGACCCGCTGCTGCGGGCCGTGGGGGGCCTGCTGCTGTTCGCCTGCGCGGTGTTCCTGTTCGCGGCCCCGAGCACCATCGCCTGGACGAACCGGGTCACCGGCGTCCCGAACATCGCCGCCCCCTGGGTGTACACGCTGCTCACCGCGCTCTGCGCGTCCTGGCTGCTGCTGGTCGTGCACTGGCGCGACGGCCACAGCGAGCACCATGCCCGGATCCGGCGGGCGACCCGCTGGGTGATCTGGGTGTACGCGGCCGTGGTCGTAGCGATGTGGGTGCTGTTCGCCCTCGCCGACGTCCCCGTGGAGCGAATCCGGGACCTGGACACCTACTACGCCGACACCCCGTTCATGCGTGAGCTGATCCTGCTCTACCTGCTCGCGCACACCGTGGCCAGCCTGATCACGTCCGGGCTGGTGTGGAACTGGATCCGCACGACCGGCCTCGACGCCTGGCTGCGCTGGGGGCTGCGGTTCCTCGGGATCGGCTTCGCGACGAACCTGCTCTTCAGCGCGGCCAAGCTCACAGCCGTCGTGGCCCGCTGGACCGGGCACGACCTGGACTGGCTGAACACCAACATCGCCCCGGCCGCCGCCTGTGTCGCCGCCACCCTGGTCGCGATCGGCTTCATCATCCCGCACGCCGGCCAGTATCTCCACGAGCGCTGGCTGGTCCGCCGTCGCCACCGCGACCTCAGGGCCCTGGCCCGGCTGATGCGGACCGTCGCGGGCAGCCGCGAGCCGCTCGCCCTGCGCGCCACCGCCGAGATGCGGCTGATCCGCCGCGAGACCTTCATCCGCGACGCACTGCTCCAACTGTCCCGGTTCATCGACGAGGACCTGCGCGTGCGCGCCTACGACACCGCGCTCGCCCTCGGTTTCGAACGCGGCCGTGCCCAGGCCCTCGCCGCCGCCGTGACGATCCTGGACGCCGTCGAGGCGGGGCGGCAGGCGCCGGACACCGAGGGCGACGGCGACCCCGACACCACTTACCTGCTCCAGGAGATCGCGGCCGTGTCCGAGGTCCTGCGCAGCCCCGACGAGATCAAGGCGGTACGCGCCCACGCGACCGTCCCGGCAGAGAGCATGTCCACGCATGACTGAAAGCCCCTCCCCCGCGAGAGTCGCCGTCGTCCTCGGGGGATCGCACACCGGCATGCTCGCGGCGGCCGCGCTGACCGGCCTCGCCGACCGGGTGGTCGTGGTGGAGCGCGACGAACTGCCCGAAGGGCCCGTCCCGCGCAAGGGGCTGCCGCAGGCCCGGCACGCCCACATGCTGTGGTCCGGCGGGGTGCGGGCGATGGAGGAGCTGCTGCCGGGCATCACCGCCGCGCTTCTGGACGCCGGGGCCCGCCGGGCGCCGGTCACCACCGACATGGTCGTCCACTCGGCCCACGGCTGGTTCCGGCGCTGGCCCGAGTCCCACCACGTGATCCTGGCCGGCCGGGACCTGCTGGACGCCACGGTCCGGGCACGGGTCCTCGCGGACGAACGGGTCGAGGTGCTCGGCGGCGTGGAGGCCCTGGGGCTGGTGGGCGGTGCGGAGGCCGTCACCGGGGTCCGGGTGCGGGAGGCCGACGGCCGTGAACGGACCGTCGAGGCGGGAACCGTCGTGGACGCGACCGGGCGGGCCTCCGGAACGCCCCGTTGGCTCGCGGGCCTCGGAATGCCGGCACCGGAGCGCCGCGAGGTCGACTCGGGCCTGGCGTACGCGAGTCGCCTCTACCTCGCCCCCGAGCAGGCCCGCGACGGCTTCCCCGTCGTCAGTGTCCAGCCCGACACCCGCGAGCCGGGACCAGGCCGGTCGGGCTTCCTGCTGCCGATCGAGGGCGGCCGCTGGATCGTCACCCTCAACGGCACCCGCGGCGGCGAACCCACCGCCGCCGATGCCTCGGGCGAGGACTTCGTACGCTTCGCCCGCGAGGAGCTCAGACATCCGCTGATCGGCGACCTGCTCGCCCGCGCCGAGCCGCTGTCCGAGGTCTCCTTCACCCGTACGACCGTCAACCGGCGGTACTTCTACGAGCGGGCGGCGGCCTGGCCGGAGAACTTCACGGTGCTGGGCGACGCGTTGGCCGCGTACAACCCTGTCTACGGACACGGTCTGGCCGTCGGCGCCCAGAGTGCACTGATCCTGCGGGACCTCACGCGGCGACACGGGTTCGGGGCGGCCGGGCTGTCCCGTCGGGTGCAGAAGGCGGTGGCCCGGCCGGTGGGGGCCGCGTGGGACCTGGCCACCGGACAGGACGTGTTCTATCCCGGGGCGACGGAGGCAGGCCCGACGGCCCGGGACCGGCTCGTGGCCGCGTACGTCTCGCGTCTCATGCGCACGGCCACGGGGAACGGCCGGATCGCCCGCCGGGTCACCGACGTGACCTCGCTGGAGCGGCGGGCGGAGGTGCTGCTCACGCCGGCTGTGCTACTGGCCGCCATACGGGGGCCGTTGAAACCGGCGTTGAGCGAACCACCGCTGACCGCCGAGGAGTTGAAGAAGGCGGGTTTGCAGTAGCCGTGGGTCAGCCCGCGAACGGCGGCTGGGGCAGGCCCTTGCCCGCGCCCGGCACCACCAGCAGTGAACCCGCCACCGGATGCGGCGAGTTGAGGCCCACCCGGGCCGTCGTGACGTACAGGTCGGTGAGGTCCGGGCCGCCGAACGCGCACGCGGTGACCCGCGGGGCGGGCAGGGTGATCACCCGGTCCAGCTCGCCCTGAGGGGTGTAGCGGCGCACCGCCGCCCCGTCCCACAGGGCGACCCAGACACAGCCGTCGGCGTCGACGGTGAGGCCGTCGGGGAAGCCGGCGCCGTCCTCGATCGCGACGAGGGTACGGCGGCCGGTGATCCGCCCGTCCTCGTGATCGAAGACGTCGACCCGCCGCATCGGCGAGTCCACGTAGTACATGAGCCGTCCGTCCGGGCTCCACCCGGTGCCGTTGCTGACGGCCACGTCGTCGAGGACCGTGGTGTGGGTGCCGTCGGCGGTGATCCGGGACAGGGTGCCGCCACCGGGCGCCTCGTCGTAGCGCATGGTGCCGGCCCAGAGGGAGCCGTCGGGGGCGACGGCGGCGTCGTTGGCGCGGCGGCCGGGGACGGGCTCGCGGTGCAGCCAACGGAAGGCGCCGTCCGTGTCGAGCACGGCCACGCCGTCGCGGAGGTTGAGGACCAGGCCGCCGTTCGCGCGGGGCTTGGCGGCGCCGATGTGCTGGTCGAGGACGCGGACGGTGCGCCGGCCCGTGGCGGGATCGTACGTGTGCAGCCGGGCACCGAGGATGTCGATCCACAGCAGGCGGTTCCCGGCGGCGTCCCAGGTGGGCCCCTCGCCGAGGGTGGCCTCGGCCCGGACGGCGACGTCGTACCTGCGGGAGCGGGTCATGCCGCGCCCCGGTGGCCGAGGCGCTCGGAGAGTTCACCGGCGCCCTTGAGGGCGAGCTGTTCGAGCTCGGCGCGCCGGTCCTCGCTCCAGCGGATCATCGGCACGGAGATGGAGAGGGCGGCGACGACCTGCCCGGAGCGGTCTCGGACCGGGGCGGCCACGCAGGAGACGTCCGGGTTGGACTCCCGGTTCTCGATGGCGAGGCCGCGCCGGCGGATGTCGTCCAGGGCCTCGCGCAGGGCGGTGGGGTCGGTGATGCTGTTGGGTGTCATGGCGACGAGCGGGACGCCCTCCTGGATACGGGAGGCGAGCTGCTGCTCGGGGAGGGAGGCGAGGAGCATCTTGCCGACCGAGGTGCAGTGGGCCGGGAGCCGGCGCCCCGCCGCGGAGACCATGCGCACCGCGTGCGTCGAGTCGACCTTGGCGATGTAGATGACGTCGGTGCCCTCCAGGATCGCCACGTGCACGGTCTCGTCACAGGTCTCGGCGACGGCCCGGGCGACCTGCTGCCCCTCGGCGGCGAGGTCGAGCTGCTCGGCGTAGCGGCTGCCGAGCTGGTACGGCCGGACCCCGAGCCGGTAGCGTCCGGGCTGACCGGGGACCTGGACGATGTACGACCGGGCGGCGAGAGTGGTCACCAGCTCGTGGACGGTGGTGCGGGGCAGCTGGAGCCGGCGCACGATGTCGGGGGCGGAGAGCGTGCCGTCCCCCTCGAGGAAGAGCTCGAGAATGTCGAGAGCCCGGGTCACGGCAGGTACGAGGCGTCCCACAACCTGCCCCCTCTCTTGTGTCGTCTAAGGCGTCTGCGTTCGAAATTTCAACAGACGATCGGCATGACGAACACAGGCTAGCGACAGGCCGTTTCCTGCGGCAATGGCTCTGCACGTCGCGCATGCCCTGCCCGGTCCGTTTCCGCAGGAAGGGCACGGGTGGGACGCGCCGGGGCTACTGTGTTCGTGTGCGACACGTCACACAGCGTGCGTGTTCTGGGGGATGCGGTTCCAGGGGGGATCTCGTGCTTGAAATGACCAAGGGGTCGAACACTGCCCTGTCGGCCCTGAGCGAGCACACCGGTTCGGTGATCGTGAGCCTGGGCTGGAGCAGCCCGGCGGGTGACGGCGACGCGGACGTCTCCGTCTTACTCCTCAGCCCGGACGGCAAGGTCCGCAGCGACTCGGACTTCTACTTCTACAACAACCCGGTGGCCGCCGACGGCAGCGTGCAGCTGCTGGACAAGACGCCCACGGAGGACGGCAACGAGGACCGCATCGGCTTCGACCTGACCGCGGTCCCGCCCGAGGTCGACCGCATCGTCGTCGCCGCGAGCCGGTACGGCGGCGCGAACTTCGGGGAACTGGACGACCTCCGGGTCACCCTGTCCGACGCGGTCGGCGACGCGCTCCTGCGCTTTCCGATCCGCGACGCCGGCACCGTGAGCGCGATCATCTTCGGCGAGCTGTACCGGAGGGGCGAGGACTGGAAGTTCCGCGCGGTCGGCCAGGGCTACGACTCGGGGCTGGCGGGACTGGCGACGGACTTCGGGGTCGACATCGACGACGACGCGGAGACCTCCGACCAGGCCGGGGACGACCCGGAGACGTCGGCCGCACCGGAACAGGCCGGGAGCGGTGAGCCGGTCGACGGGCGGGCGGACGCGGTCGCCGCGACGGATCCGTCCGGGTCGCTGGACGGTGTCCCGGCCCCCCGCCGTGCCGCCGACGAGACAGGACCACGCCGACCGGCTCCGCGGCCACGTACCGCCAAGAAGAAGGCGCTGCCCAGCACACCGCCGAAGTCCCTGGCGGAGAACGACTCCTGGAAGCCGGCCAGGCTCTTCCCGGTCTCCGCGCTCAAGAGCGACCGCGACCGCGAGATGCGCGCCACCTCGGTGCTGTTGTCGGTGATGACCCAGGTGCCGCGGTTGGGCAGACGGCTCACCGCGGCGTTCGGGGCACCCTCCGGCCGGATGGAGACGTTCACCGAGGTGTCCCTGCCGCACGGGGACACACCTCGGCGTCCCGACGGGGTGATCCGCATCGAGCGCGCGGGCAAGCTGTGGACGGCCCTCGTCGAGACCAAGACCAACGGCAACGCCCTCAGAGCCGACCAGGTGCAGGCCTACATGGACATCGCCGCCCGGCGCGGCTACGAGGCCGTGATCACGCTGTCGAACGACGTGGCGCTGGAGGGCAGCCCTCTGGTGGACGTGAAGATCGACCGGCGGCGGAAGCACCAGGTGGCGCTGTGGCATCTGTCCTGGGCCGAGGTGGCCCATCAGGCACAGCTTCTGATCCGGCACGAGGGCGTCGGCAACGCGGCGCGCACCTTCCTGCTCCAGGAGCTGCTGCACTACCTCCAGCACGAGAACTCCGGTTGCCACGGATTCCAGAACATGGGCTCGGCGTGGGTACCGGTACGCAACGGCATCAGCGACGAGACCCTGTGCCAGGGTGACCCGCGCGCCCTCGAGGTCGTCGAGAGCTGGGAGCGCCTGGTGCGCCAGGTGTGCCTCAGGCTCGGGGGCGAACTCGGGCAGAAGGTGCTGCCCGCCCAGCGCGCCCGACGCGGCACCGATCCCGGGACCCGCCGGGTGCAGCTGGCCGACCGGCTGTGCCTGGAGGGCAGGCTCCAGGCGGAGCTGCGCGTCGAACAGGCGCCCGGGCTGCTCACCATCGGCGCCGATCTGCGCACCGGAAAGCTGCGCACCTCCATCGAGATCCCCGCACCCGAGCAGGGCTACCCCCTCACCTGGGCCAAGCGCCTGGTCCGGCGTCTCGCCGAGGCACCTGCGGACCTGCACGTGGAAACCCTGGTGGAGGGCCAGACGGGCGGTCCGCGCGGCACTCTGGAGCGGCTGCGCCCCGAACCGGCGGACATGCTGCCGAAAGGTGGAGCGGCCACCATCACGGGATTCCGCTTGTCGCTCTTCAAGAACATGGGGAACAGCCGCGGCAACGCGGAGTCCAGCTTCATCCGCAGCGTCGACGACGCAGTGCAGCGCTTCCACACCTCGGTGATGGTCCATCTGGACGCTCCTGCCGCCAGGCGGACAGGCGCGAGGGAACGGGTCAGGGCCTGACCCTCCGGGGGGGTGCCGCCCATCACGCCAGCTCCCCCCGCAGCCGTCGGGCCCGTAGGACCAGTTCCAGTTCGAAGCGGCGGTCCGGGTCGTCTATCTCGTCGCCCCAGAGTTCCCGGATCTGGCGTAAGCGGTAGCGGACGGTCTGGGGGTGGACTCCCAGGCGGGCGGCGACCTCGGGGGCGCCGCCGCGGGTCTCCAGCCAGGCGAGCAGGGTTTCCGCGAGGCGGCGGGCGTGGGTGGGGCCGCAGTGCTGGAGGGGGGAGAGACAGCGCAGGGCCAGGTCGTCCATCAGCTCCTCGGGCTGGAGGAGGACCAGGGCCTCGGTGTGTTCCGTGCAGTACAGGACCTCGCCGCCCGGCAGCAGGTCCCGTTCCATCAGGTGCACGGCCGCCTCGGCCCAGCGCAGTGACTTCGCCGCGTCCGCCAGCGGGACCGGCGGTCCGATCGCACCCGACCAGCCGGTCAGGGCCCGGTGCAGGAGCTCGGGGCGGCCGGCCGCGTCCGGTTCCGGGACGACCATGCGGGGCTGCTCGTAGTCCATGTCCAGAAGGACGCCCTGGGTCACCGCGGGCGGTACCGCCTCCCGGGCGGGGCGGATCAGGACGCCGACCGCGACCTTCCTCGGGAGCGGCCAGCCGATGCGGGCCGCGCGTTCCGTGAGCGCCTCGGCCGGGTCGCCGTGGTGCCGGTCGGCCAGCAGCAGCTCCATCAGGCGCCGCTGGAGGCGCAGGCGCTCACCGGCCTGCCGGGCCGCCGCCTCCGCGTAACCGCGCACCGACTGGTCGACCAGGCCGTCCAGGTACTCGTAGCCCGCGTCGACCAGCTCGTACATCGCGGGCGGCGGGATCTCCACGCGCTGGCCGATGTCGGCGAAACGGCGCCAGGCCAGGCGTACGCCCATGCGGTAGATCGCCTGGAGGGAGTCGAGACTCCGGCCGTTCAGGCCCTCGCCCCTGCCGAACTCCTGGAAGACCCCGGGCGGGACCGTAGGGCGGCCCTCCGCGGTCTCCAGGTGCTGGACGAAGACCTCAATCGCGCGGCGGATGCCGACCAGGGCCATCGGCTCTCCGGACTCGTCGAGGACGACCGGAAGATGCGGGTACTCGCGGCGGATCTCGCTCAGGATCTCCTCCGCGAGCGCCGGCGCCTCGGACAGGGCGATGGCGGCGAAACGGCGGACCTTCGGACGCGGGACGTCGTGCCAGGCCGAGCGGGTGTGCACGGCTGCCGGGCGGGCGGCCACCGGTCAACTCCCCTGGTCCGGCTGCTCGTAGGTGATCAAGGGGGTGTTGGGCTGCTCGGGCGTCGCCTCCAGCAGCGCCACGATGCCGAGCGCGGCACCGAGGGCGAGCAGGGCGGCGGCCACGACGGTCAGTGCGGCGGCGAGCAGTCTGGACATCGCAGGGGCAGCCTCTCTCGAGCGGCTCGATCCGGCGTACGTCCCCACCCGGAACCCGTCCCGGCACCCACCTGCCTGTCGACCCAGTGTCGACAGGACCCTGATACCCCGTCAAGACGTTGACACTCCGTCAATGAACGCCTACGGTCTCCGGCCCATAGAGCGGCCCGAACTCCGTCATCTCACGCCCCTGGAGTGTCCGGATGCGCCGTACAGCCTCTCCAATCTCCCTGATCCTGCTGGGACTCGGCACGTTTCTGCTGGTACTGGCACCCCTGCTCGCGTGGTACGTGGAACCGCGGGCCGCCGTGAACCCGGTCGACATCGACCAGACCGCCGTCTACCGCGGGACGGGCAGCGTCTTCGACACCGAACAGGTGAGGACGGTCCCCGACCAGCGCATCACCGTCACCCAGCGGGTGCGCGGCAACGTCGAGGACAGCGAGCGCAGCGGCCGGGCCGCGGTGTGGGACGTGACCACCACCGTCGACACCGACAAGTCGCTGCCGGCCGCGGACCCGCACGACGCGCTGGAGTTCGTCCCGCACCGCTGGGTCATGGACCGCAGGACGACCAAGCCGGTGCACTGCTGCGGCGAGAAGCCGTACATCGAGGGCGAGGCCTATCTGAAGTTCCCCTTCGACGTGCAGCGACGCTCCTACCAGTGGTGGGACAACTCGCTTGGTTCCACCGTGACTCTGCACTACCGGGGTACGAAGAAGGTTCAGGGGTACACGGGTTACCGGTTCACCGGCACCGTGGCCCCGGCGAAGGTCGGGACCCGCCTGGTGCCGGGCACGATCGTGGACGAGCCCGACCGGCCGCAGGTGCTGGCCGAGGAGTGGTACTCCAACCACGGCATCGAGCTGGTCGTGGACCAGCGCACCGGCCGGGTCGTCTACGCGCAGGTGGGCCCAAGGCGCACCCTGCGGGCACCCGGTGCGAAGAAGGACGCCGTGGTCCTGCTGGACAGCCGCAAGATCGCGTTCACTTCCGCGACCCAGAAGGAAGCGGTACGGCTGGCCGAGCGGGACAGCGGACAACTGCGCGCGGTGGGCACGACGTTGCCGATCGGGGCTGCTGTGGCCGGATTCGTACTGGCGGCCGTGGGAGGCGTTTTGGTGGTACGGGGGCGCAGGCGTCCCGAGTCCACCGATATGAGCGGTACGCCCGAGCCCGTCCTCACGATGTGACTGGACGTCAGCTCTAATAAGCCCGGAAATTGTCACGTACGTGAGTAGCCACGGCGTTCCGGTGGGCGAAAACTGTGCCACCCCACCCGAGCACAGCCCGCCCACACCCACCTCCCAGGAAGCGCACAGTCCCCCCACAAGCAGGCGGAAAACACCGCTGAGTTCCGCACCCTGAGACGAGTTGGAGCACCCATGCCCCAGCACGTGCCCCATCCGCTGCGGTCGTCTTCCCAGGCGTCGCAACGGCAACCCTCATCGCATGCACCGCACGACGTACAGCATGATGCGCAGCACGACGCACAGCACCCTTCGGCGCTCCCCCCACCTCCGCGCCGCATCGTCTTCCTCGCCCACCGCGACCTCGACAACCCGTCCGCGGGCGGCTCCGAGCTGCTCGTCGACCGGCTCGCCGACGGACTGACCCGACTCGGCCACCAGGTGACCCTGCTGTGCGGCGGGCCCGCCTCGTACCGGGACTACCGGGTCGTGTCGGCGGGCGGCGAGTTCGGGCACTACCTGCGCGCCCGTACGGCCTTCACCCGCCAGGTCGGCGAGACCGACCTGCTGGTCGAGGTCTGCAACGGCATGCCGTACCTCGCTCCCCTGTGGCACCGCGGCCCCACGCTCTGCCTGGTCAACCACGTGCACACCGACCTGTGGAAGATGCGGTTCGGCGGCCCGCTGGCGCCCGCCGCACGGCTCGGCCGAAGACTCGAACACTGGGCACTGGCCGGTGCGGCGGCCCGCGGGCGCAGTCTGCTGGTGGCCGTCTCCCCCTCGACCGCGCACGCGCTGCGGGCGATCGGGGTCGAGCGGGACCGGATCCGGGTCGTGCACAACGGGGTCGAGGAGCCGGAGCCGCTGGTGCGGCGCTCGCCGGAACCGCTGTTCGTGGCCGTCGGCCGGCTGGTCGAGTACAAGCGGATCGATCTGCTGCTGCGGCTGTGGGAGCGGGTGCGGCCGGTGACCGGTGGCCGCCTTGTGATCGTGGGCGACGGTCCCGAGCGGGCCCGTCTGGAGCAACTCACCGGTCCCGGTGTGGAGTTCGCCGGGCATGTGTCCGAGGCGGAGAAGCACCGGCTGTTGTGCGAGGCGTGGTTGCTGCTGCATCCGTCCGCCGTGGAGGGGTGGGGGCTGGTGGTGACCGAGGCGGCCACCCGGGAGACGCCGACCATCGCCTTCGACGTGCCGGGGCTGCGGGACTCCGTCGTGGACGGGGAGACGGGTGTGCTGGCGCGGGGGGAGTCGTCGTTCGCCGCCGCGTGGTGCACGCTTGCCCTGTCGGGACATCGCCGGGAAGTCATGGGCAAGGCTGCTCGTGACAGAGCTGCTCGATTCCGTTGGCATCGGACTGTCAGACAGTTCCGGGCCGTGGCCTCCGAGGCGGTGAGGGGCTGGGGGCCGTGAGGAGGGTGCGGCGCCGTGGGGGCTGGTCGCGCAGTTCCCCGCGCCCCCAAAAATCCAGGGATCCCTCGTTTCGACGTTCCCTCGCTCTCTTCAAGGCCTTCATGCACGAGCAGGAGGACCCTGAGTCCTGTTACGCACTGCTCGCTCGTGACGCCGTCGATCAGGTGGAGGCCTACGACGGGCCCGTCGCCGGGCGTACCGTCGTGGACGTCGGTGGTGGGAGCGGGTACTTCACCGAGGAGTTCCGCAGGCGGGGGGCCCGGGCGTTTCTCTTCGAACCCGACCCCGGCGAACTCGGCGAGAAGGCCCCGGACTCCACCGTGATCGCCGACGGCTACCTGCTCCCCCTCCAGGACGCCTCCGCCGACGTCACCTTCTCCTCCAACGTGCTGGAGCACGTGGCCGATCCGCAGACCTTTCTCAGTGAGCTCGTCCGGGTCACCCGGCCCGGCGGGCTGATCTACGTGTCGTTCACCAACTGGCTGTCCCCGTGGGGCGGTCACGAGTGGGCGCCCTGGCACTACCTGGGAGCCGAACGGGCCCGCGCCCGCTATCGGCGCCGTACCGGGAAGGCCGCCAAGCACACCCTCGGCGAGAACCTGTTCGCCGTGCACATCGGCCCGACCCTGCGGCAGGTGCGTGCCCGGGACGACGTCACGGTCGTCTCGGCGCGCTCCCGCTACTGGCCCTTCCTCGCGGAGACCGTCGTCCGGGCTCCCGGCATCCGCGAGGTCGCCACCTGGAACCTCCTCCTCATCCTCCGGCGGTGTCCACCATGACGACGTCCACGGTCCAGGCCCCTCCTCCGGCAGCCGCCGCCGGCACCGCGATCATGTCGGGGCCGCCGGAGGGCCCCCGGTCGCGACGCTGGCTGCTCGGGTTCTGGGCCGTGGTCCTCGTGCTGTTCCTGGCGGTGCACCCGGGACGGCAGACCTTCGACACCAAGCTGGGTGTCACCACGGACCCCGGCCGGTTCCTCGCCGGTCTCGGGCAGTTGTGGCACGACCAGGGGTCCTTCGGCGGGATCCAGGACCAGTACGTCGGCTATCTGTGGCCGATGCTGCCGTTCTACTGGCTGGGCCACACCCTCCAGTTGCCGGTGTGGCTGGTGGAGCGGCTGTGGCTGTCGCTGGTGGTGTCGGTCGCGTTCTGGGGCGCGCTGCGGCTCGCCGAGCGGCTGCGCGTCGGCAACGGGGCCGGGAGGCTGCTCGCCGCGGTCGCCTACGCGCTGTGGCCGACGTTCACCATCGTCGTGGGCTCCACCTCCGCCGCCGCGCTGCCCGGCGCCTTCCTGCCCTGGGTGCTGCTCCCGCTGACGAACGAGCGCCACAGCGCCCGCATCGCCGCCCTGCGCTCGGCGCTGGTCGTCCCCTTCATGGGCGGTGTGAACGCGGCCTCCACCCTTGCCTGTCTGCTGCCCGTCGGGCTGTACCTGCTGTCCCGGCCGTCCGGACCACGGCAGCGCAAGCTGATCTCCTGGTGGGTGCCGGGGGTGGTCCTGGCGACCGCCTGGTGGGTGATCCCGCTGCTGCTGCTCGGCTTCTACGGCGAGAACTTCCTGCCGTACGTCGAGAACGCGCGGACCACCACCGAGACGATGTCGGCGACGGAGGCCCTGCGTGGCGCCGGGAACTGGGTGGCGTATCTGCATCTGACGGAGGCGTGGCTGCCGGCCGGCTGGACCGTGGCCTCTTCGGTGATCGTGATCCTCTGCTCGGCGTTCGCGGCCGGGCTCGGCCTCGCGGGCCTGGCGCGACGGGACATGCCGGAGCGGCGCTGGCTGGTGCTGACCGTGCTGACCGCCGTCCTGGTGCTGCTCGCGGGGTACGGCGGCGCGTTCGGCGCCCCCTTCCACGGGCTGGTGCAGGACTGGCTGAACGGCTGGCTCGCCCCCTTCCGCAACATCTACAAGTTCCAGCCGGGCCTCGCCCTCGCGCTGGTGCTGGGCCTCGCCCATCTGGTGGGGGTGGCCACCGAGCCCCGCGGGGCGAGAGAGGTCAGGGGGCGCCGGTACGCCCCGCTCGTGGCGGCCGTCCTGGTCCTGCCCGGGCTGATGTGGCCGTATCTGAACGGCTCGATCCTCAACCCGGGTTCCTTCCAGGAACTGCCGAAGTACTGGCACGCCACGGCCGACTGGCTGGAGAAGTACTCCCCCGACTCGCGCGCCCTCGTCGTCCCCGCGACCGCGCACGGCATCTACACCTGGGGCTCCCCCATCGACCAGCCGCTCGACGTCCTCGCCGAGTCCCGCTGGGCGCAACGGGACTACGTCCCCTTCGGCACCCCCGGCAACCGGCGGGCCATGGACGCGGTCGAGCAGGCGCTGATGACCGGCGGCGACATACCGGGTCTGGCGGACTACCTGAGCCGGGCCGGGGTCTACTACGTCGTCGTCCGCAACGACCTCGACCCCGACCAGATCGGCGCCGTGTCGTCCTCGGTGGTCAAGCGGGCCCTCGAACAGTCCGGCTACGAGCGGGTGACGGGCCTCGGGCCGCTCATGACGGGCGGGAAGATCGCGAACGACACCCCGCTCCAGATCGAGGGGCTGTACCCGAGGCAGCGGGCCGTGGAGATCTACCGGCCGACGAGCGAGAGCGTGCCCAGGCCCGGCCAGGCCCGGCTGCTGCCGGTCGCCGACACCGCCCAGGTGTCCGGCGGCCCCGAGTCCCTGCTGCCGTCGGCCACCCAACTTCGCGGCCGGGCCACGGTGTTGACCGGCGACAACCACCCCGGGCTGGGCACCCCGGCGCTCCAGATCGTCGGTGACGGGCTGCGGCGGGCCGACACCCGGTTCGGACTCGTCAACGCGAACACGTCGTACACGTACACCAGCGACGAGCGGAACGCCTCCGGGGCCGCGCAGGACGCCGGGGAGAAACCGCACCAGATCCTGCCCACGAAGGGCCTCGACCACCAGACGGTCGCCGAACTGCGCGGCGCCCGTGCGGTGACGGCGTCCTCGTACGGCAACTGGCTCTTCCACCTGCCGCAGTTCGACCCGGTGAACGCCTTCGACGGCAACCCCGACACCGCGTGGGCGGAGGGCGTGGCGGGCTCGCCGGACGGGCAGTGGGTGCGCATCGACTTCTCCGACCCGGCGTACGACATGCTCTCGTCCTTCAAGGTCACGCCGTTGCCGCAGGAGAGCGTGCGGTCGGCGGCGACCGAGGTGCGGGTGGAGACGGAGAACGGGTCACAGACCAGTTTCCTGCGCGCCGACGGCTCCACGCAGAGCATCAAGGCGCCACCCGGCACCACGGGGTGGATGAAGCTGACGATCACCGACTCGGTGGCACGGCGGACCGGGCTCGCCGGGGCCGGATTCTCGGAGATCGACCTGCCGCACGTGCAGGTGACCCGGCTGCTGCGGCTGCCGACCGACGCCGACTCCTCCGACGCGTCCGCCGAGACCGTCTCCCTGCACCGGGTGCCCGACCCGGCCGGGATCTCCCCGACCGGCACCGAGGCAGGTCTGCACCGCCGCTTCACCACCGAGGCCCAGGGGACGTACACGGTGAAGGCGAGCGCGGTGCCGGTGAGCGGGGAGGCCCTCGACAAGCTGCTGTACGAGGTCGCCCCTGACCAGCGCAACCGCATCACGGCGACCGCCGACTCCACGGCCACGCTCGGCACCGGCCTGTCCGCCCGCAACCTCACCGACGGTGACCTCACGACGGCCTGGATCGCGGGCGACCGCCCCACCATCCACCTCAGCTGGAACGGCAAACAGCCCATCTCCGAGATCGTGCTGGCACCCGCGGGCGGCCTCTCCACCCGGCCCACCGAGGTCGACATCGCCTCGCCCGACGGCGCGACGGTCGCCGGGGTCGACGAGAACGGCGCGGTGCGCTTCCCGGCGATCACCACCGACCGCCTCGACATCACGATCACCGAATCGGCCCCGCTGACCCTGCACAACCCGGTCGCCGACGAGGACCTCCAGCTCCCGGTGGGCCTCACGGAGGCGTACCTGCCGGCCCTCGACCAGTACCGCACCCCGCAGCCCAAGGCCTCCCGGACGTTCTCGCTGCCGTGCGGGAAGGGCCCGGTGGTGGCGGTCGACGGCAAGCTGTACCAGACGGGCGTGTCGGGCCGGATCCGCGACCTGACCGACCGACGGCTGCTGTCGGTGACGCTGTGTCAGAGCAGCCGCGCAGAGGACGAGTTGACCCTCGCCTCCGGTGAACACGTCGTCGAGGCGGGCGACGCCGGACCGCTCACCCTCACCGACCTCACCCTGACCCGCGGCACGGTCGCCGAACCCACCGCTCTCACACGTGAGTTGCGCATCCAGGACTGGCTCGGCGACAAGCGCGAGGTCACCGTCGGCTCGGGAGCGTCCTCCTACCTGACGACGTACGAGAACTACAACGACGGCTGGAAGGCCACCCTGAACGGCAAGACCCTGTCGTCGGTACGCCTGGACGGCTGGCAGCAGGGCTGGCGGATCCCCGCGGGCGCGGGCGGCACGGTGAAACTGTCGTACGGACCCGCGACGACGTACGACGGCGCGCTGATCGGCAGCGGGGTCGCCCTCGCGGTTCTGGTGGGCCTGGTCCTGTGGCGCAGGCGCTCCCCGAACCCCGACGAACCGCAGCGGGTGCCTCCGGCGCCCGGGCTGTGGCTCGGAGCGGTGGCGCTGACGCTGGTCGGCGTGGTCATCGCGGGCTGGTTCGCCCTGCTGGTCCCGGCACTGGCGCTGCTGGCGTCGAGACGGCACGGCCTCCTGGTGCCGATCGCCTTCGTGGCCCTGGCGGGGGCGGGGATCGCCGCGGCGGCAGGAGCCGGTGAGCCGGTGGGGGCCTCGCACGGGGCCTTCGGGCATGTGGCCCAACTGCTCGCTCTGATCGGCTTGTTCGCGGCTCTGGTGAGCGTGCGAGAGAAGGGGGACGACCCGGCATGACCAGCCCCGCACGGATCCCGTTCCCGGTGGTGGACGAGGTCTCCCGCCACTGCCTCCAGGAGGAGGAACCGGAGACGGTCCACATCGAGGTGCATCTGCCGGGCCACCTGGACCCGGCACGCATGAGGAAGGCGTTCACGGAGGCCCTGCACCGACATCCCCGGATCCTGATGCGGGAGGCGGCGGGGGGTTGGTACCGCCGCCGTTACGAGTGGGAGCTGACGGCCGAGCCGGACGTGGAGGTGGTGAGCTTCCCGACTCCGGGACGGAACGCATTGCGGGACGCGAGGACAAGGGCCCTGGCAGAGGCACCTCCACTCTCACTGTCCCCACCGATCCGGCTGGAGGTGGTCGAGGAAGCGCACAACACAACCGTCCTCTTCCTCACCATCAACCACACAGCCCTGGACGGCCCCGCCTGCCTCCGTATCCTCGCCACAGCCGCGGAGATCTACGGCGGCAAGGACAACTCACCGACGCCCGCGCCCATCCGCCCCCCGGACCCCCCACAGTCCACGGACACCCCCTCCAACTGGACCCGCCCCGCCCGCGTGGCGCCAGGCACCCCGGAAATCTCCCCCGGCAACGGCCTCCTCGTCACGGAACTCCCGCTCCCCCACCGTCCCAAGGGCTCCCCCTACACGGTCAACGACCAGCTCATGGTCACCACCGCCCTGACGATCGCCCACTGGAACAGGGAGCACGGACAGTCCGCCCGCCCCCTCCGCATCACCATGCCCGTGGACGACCGCCCCAGGGACATGACGATGCCGATAGGAAACGGCACCCGCCTGGTCGAAGTCCCCTTCTCGCCGACGGAGTTGACCCGCAAGCCCGAGGACATGCCCGACCTCCTGCGCCGCACCGCCCAGCGAACCCGCGCCCTCAAGTCCCTCACCCGCCCCCAACTCGGCCACGGTGCGGGCCTGCTCACCGCCCCGGTCACCCCGGTGACCTGGCGCGCGGCACTCACCAGAGGTCTCCGCAGGGCAGCCGCGCCCTGGACCTCCACCACCCTGCTCAGCAACATCGGCCGCATCCCGTACCCCCTGGACTTCGGCGAGGAGGCCGGCCGCGCGCACGCCGTGTGGTTCTCGGCGCCCGCCAGGATGCCCCGCGGCCTCACGGTCACGACCGCCTCCACCGCGGGCCGGCTGCATCTCGCCCTGCGCTGGTCGCGCACCCTGCTCGGCCACGGCGACGGCCACCACCTGCGGGACCTGTTCGAGCACTACCTGCACACCACGGAGGCAGCCCCGTGAACACCCCCGCGCCCCCGAGCATCCCCGCACCGCCACGCCACCCCGGCCTCCGGGACTTCTACGAGAACCCCGCCGTCCCGGTCGCCTCCGGCACCCCCCGCTCCCTGCGCCAGGCCCGCATGCTGGCCAAAGCCCTCGAAACGCCCGGCACCTCCGCGGCCCGCAGAGCCACCGCGGCCACCGTCCTGGACATCGGTTGCGGCGACGGCACCGCGGCCGCCACCGCCGCCCCGCTGCTGCCCGGTCACCGGATCGTCGGTGTCGACTGGTCCCAGGACGCCCTCAGGCGGGCCCGCGCCCGGCTGCCGTACGCGATTCGCGGTGAACTGAGCGGCACCGGACTGCCGTTCAGGGACGGCTCGGTGGACGCCGTGCTGTTCAGCGAGGTCGTCGAGCATCTCGTCGACCCGGACTCGGCCCTGGACGAGATCCGCCGCGTCCTGCGCCCCGGAGGTCATCTCATGCTGTCCACACCGAACCTGGCCGCCTGGTACAACCGCGGGCTGCTCCTCGCCGGGGTCCAGCCGGTGTTCTCGGAGGTGAGCCTGCGGGCGATCCACGGGCGCCCGGGCCGGGAGGTCGTGGGGCATCTACGGCTGTACACGGCGCGTGCGCTCCGGGAGTTCGTCGCGGCGGCCGGCTTCGAGATCGTACGGCTGGAAGGGGCCCCCTTCCACGGCGTGCCGCGTCCGCTGCGGGCGCTGGACCGGCTGGCGTGCGCCAGACCCTCGCTCGCGTCGATCCTGCTGCTGCACGCGCGAAAGACCTAAGGGGCGTGGACCATGTGGTGGGGAGTGGCGGCGGCCCTGTTGGCGAACACCCTGTACAGCGTCGGATTCGTGCTGGAGAAGCGGGCGTTGACCTCCCTGCCGGAGGTGTCGATCCGTCAACCCGTCAAGCTGCTGGGGCTGGTGCTGCGCAGTCCGCTGTGGATCGGCGGGTCGCTGGCGCTGGCGGCCGGGTTCGGGGCGCAGCTCGCGGTGTACCGGACGCTGCCGATCGCGGCCGCGCAGGGCATCTTCGTCTCCGGTCTGGTGCTGCTGGTGCTGCTGTCCGCGCGGCTGCTGGGCGAGGAGACGACCGGGCGGGAGCGGTACGCGCTGGGTGCCATCCTGCTCGCGCTGCTGATGGTCGTGCTGTCCCTGAAGGAGGGCTCGGACCGGGTCAGCCGGGACGCCCCCTACCAACTGATCCTGCTGGTATGCGTGCCGTCGCTGGCGGCGGGCGTGTGGCTGTACGGCTCCGCCGAGCGGCGCACCCGGCACCGGCACCGCATGCCGACGACCGGTGTCGAGTACGGCGTGGCGGTGGGCCTGCTGTACGGGGTCAGCTCGCTGGCCATCAAGGGCGTGTCGAGCTACCTGACCTCAAGCGGCCTGGGCAGCGCGGTGATCGGTCTGTTGCGCTCCCCGTATCCGTATCTCCTGTTGTTCACCGGGGCGTTCGGCCTGGTGATGTCGCAGGCGGCGCTGCAACGCTGCCGGGCCTCGCTGATCGTGCCGGTGTGCACGACGGTGACCTCCCTGTACACGGCGGTGCTGGGCACGCTCTCGTTCGGCGAGTCCCTGCCCCACGACCCGCTGCGGCTCGCGCTGCGTCTCGCGGGCACGGTGCTCGCCGTCGCCGTGCTGCTGGCCATGCCCAAGCACGATCCGGCTCCTCAACCCCCCATCGGCGCCAAGGAGTTGACTCCCCCATGAACCCCGACGACCCGTTGCTCCAGATCCTGGCCTGTCCGCTCGACAAGGGCCCCCTGCATCTCGTACCGCCGGACGAGGCCCTCTACAACCCGCGGCTGCGGCGCCGCTACCCGATCGTCGACGGCATCCCCCAGCTGCTGCCGGCCTCCGGTGAGCAGGTGTCGGACGACGAGCACGAGGACCTGCTGAAGCGCTGCACCGGCGCCTCCCCCGGGACCCCCGAGAACCCCGGGACCCCGGGGACGACCTCATGACCGGGCCCGCGCGCACCTGGGCGGCGAGAGTGGCCCCGCTGCTGCCCACCCCTCTCGTCGCGGCGGCCGCCCGGGCCGTGTACCCGCGCTTCGAGCCGGAGCTCGCCCGGCTGGCCGAGCTGTGCCCGGCGGGCTGCGGGACGGCCGTGGACGTGGGCGGCTGGTACGGGCCGTGGACGCGACGGCTGGCCGGGCGGGCACGGCGGGTGGTGACCGTGGAGCCGGTGCCGCATCTGGCCCGGCTGCTGACCTCGGCGGCCCCCGCGAACGTCCGGGTCGTGCAGGCCGCCGCCTCCGACAGCCCGGGGATCGCCCGGCTGTGGCTGCCGCCTGGCGACGAGGGCGACCGCGGGGTGTCCTCGCTGGTCCGGCGGGACATCCACGGCCGGGCGCTGGACGTGCCCTGCGTCACGCTGGACGAACTGGCCCTGACGGACGTCGGGTTCATCAAGATCGACGTGGACGGCAGCGAGCTGGCGGTGCTGCGCGGGGCGACCGGCATCCTCGCGCGCGACCGGCCCGCGCTCTTCGTGGAACTGGAGTCCCGGATCCAGCCGATCGCCCCGGTGGTGACGTACCTCTCGCTGCTCGGCTACGACGGCTGGGTGCTGCCCCGCGCCACGTGGGTCCCGCTCTCCGGCTTCCCTCTGGAGGCGCACCAGGCGCGGGCCTCGTACGTCGTCTCGCAGGGTCTGCTGCGCCGGGTGCTGCCCTTCGTGCACCGGCCGCGGTACATCAACTCGGTGCTGTTCCTGCCGGACGGGCGCAGGCCCGGTGTCAGTGCCGTCGGGGACGATGGGGAGCATGCCCTCCGGAAAGCCCCCGGCTAGCCCGTTCACCGTCGACGACTTCCAGCTGGTCCTGCTGCGCCGCATGGCCGACCACAACCCCGGCCCGGTGGAGGACGCCCGGCGCGCCCTGGGTGTCTCGATCGCGGAGATGCGGGAGGCCAACCGGCGCTGGCAGGCGATGGTCCGCTCCCCGCGCGCCCGCGCCGCCGCCCCCCGGTACCGCTCGGTCCTCGGCCCCCCGGAGACCGTCCTGACCCGCACGGTGGGTGACCTGGAGTGCGAGGCGTGGCTGTGGCCCGTGCCGCTCTGGCCCGACCTGCGCTTCGAGGTCCTGCTCGCGCCGGCCGGCGCGGTGTGGAACGAGTGGCTCATCCGGGCGCCCGGCGCGGCCGGCCCCGCCCTGCGCACCCTCGCCGACCTCACCCCCTGGTCCTGCACGGTCGACGAGGCGGCCCGCGCCTTCGCCCCGGCCCGCCCGCTGGAGGGCACGGCACCGACCCGCTGGGGGCTGTCATTCACCGCCCCGGACGAGGAGGGGGTCCGGCGGGAGGTGGTCGCCGAGTTCACCTGGGGCCTGCTCCAGAGATGGCAGCCGCGCTGATGCGCTCCGCCGGCGCGTCCCCACCAGTGTGACCAGGTCCGCCGCCAGGGGTATCTCGATCGTGTCCAGGGCCGGGTGCTCCAGCCAGTGCAGCCGGGGCCGGTCCACCGACTCCCCGTGCCGGGGCGGCCAGTGGGTCGCCGGGCTGAAGTCGTCGACGACGATCCGGCCGCCGGGGACGAGGAGACGCGCCGGATCGGCCGGGGTGTCGTCAGGGGCCTTCCCGGTGCCGCCGCCGTCCAGGACCAGCAGGTCGTAGGGGCCGTCGGCCTCGACACGGGTCCAGTCGCCGCACAGGACCCGCACCTGGGGACGGTCGGCGAAGACCTGCGCGGCCACCCTCGCCCGCTCCGGGTCCCGCTCGACGCTGACCAGCCGTACGCCGTCCCGCGCCCCCGAGGCCAGCCACGCGAGGCCGACCCCGCAGCCGGTGCCCGTCTCCCCGACCGCCTCGCGCGCCCCGCCCGCCAGGGCGTGCAGCAGGCGGCCCTGTTCGGGTCGGCAGGAGTACGGGAAGCCGTGTGCGCGGGCCGCGGCGAGGGCTCGCTCGACGAGCGGCGGGAGCCCGGTCTCCTGGTCGTACGCGTCCGTTCCGGAGAGCGACATGGCCGTGATGCTGCCAGTCGTCAGACCGCCGTCGCCACCGGATCAGCCACCGGATCCGCCACCAGGTCCGCGACCACACAGCTGACGTTGTCCGGGCCGCCCGCCGCGTTCGCCGCGTCCACCAGGGCGTGCACGGCCGCCTCGGGGTCGGCGGCCGAGGTCAGCAGCTCGCGGACGGTGGCGTCGGGGACGCCGGCGGAGAGCCCGTCGGAACACAGGAGGTAGCGGTCGCCGGGTGCCGCGTCCCGCAGCCTGAGGTCGGGTGCCGCGGTGGTGAGGGCCTTGAGGAGCAGGGCGCGCTGCGGGTGGGTGACGGCCTCCTCGGCGGTCAGCCGGCCCTCGTCGACCAGCGACTGCACCACCGTGTGGTCGTGGGTGATGCGGAAGAGCGCGCCGCCGCGCAGGAGGTAGGCGCGGGAGTCCCCGATGTGCACCAGGGCGAGACGAGAGCCGGTCCACAGCAGGGCGGTCAGGGTGGTGCCGGTCTCGTCGGTGCCGTCGCCGGCGTCCCGTGCCGCCTCGGTCGCCCCGTGCACGGCGTCCTCCAGGACGTTGAGGACGTCACCGGCCGGAAGCTCGGCACTGTCCAGGAACCGCAGGGCCGCCACGGCCGCGCTGCTGGCGGGCGCGCCGGCCGGGCCGTAGCCGTCGGCGACCGCGAGGAGGCGGGCGCCCGCGTAGGCCGTGTCCTGGTTGGCGGCACGGACCCGGCCACGGTCCGAGTGGGCGCAGTAGCGCAGTTCGAGCATGGTGGTGTCCTTCCTCGGTGGAGCGGTCAGCTCGTCGACGAGGAACGCGGCGAGATCCCGCCGCACGGCCGTCTGCGCCTCCACCTCGGCCCAGTACGCCCGGATCTCCCCGGCGGCCGCGGCGGGCGGCAGGGCGCACACCGTGCGGATCCGGGCCAGCGGCATGCCGAGGCGGCGCAGCCACGCCACCAGGCGGGCCTGTTCCAGCTGGGCCGGGGCGTAGTAGCGGTAGCCGGTGTGCGGGTCGACACGGGCCGGACGCAGCAGCTCCAGCTCGTCGTAGAGCCGCAGTGCCTTCGGCGACAGGCGGCACGCCCGCGCGAAGGCACCGATCGTCAGCCACTCCATACGGTCTCCTCCGTTCCTCGATCCCGATGGTGGGGGTTCACCGAGGGGGAGGGTAAAGGGGTTGCCGGGGTTTCCCCCGCGCCGGTTAGCCTGCCGGACGTGCCCCCGTGGAAAGGAACCGCTGTGCCCCGAGTCGCCCTTGTCACCTACGACCCCCGGCCGGAGCCCAGCAAGGACTCCGATCTGCCCGTGCTGGTGGAGGCGCTGCGCGCGGCCGGGGCCGAGGCGGAGGCGGTGTTCTGGGACGCCGACGTCGACTGGTCCGGCTACGACCTGGCCGTGATCCGCTCCACCTGGGACTACAGCTGGCGGGCGGCCGAGTTCACGGCGTGGGCGGAGCGGTGCGGCAAGGCGACCCGGCTCGCCAACCCGGCGCAGATCGTGCGCTGGAACACCGACAAGCGCTACCTCGGGGAGCTGGACCGGGCGGGCGTGCCGGTGGTGCCGACCGGATACATCGCGCCCGGGGACCCGCTCTCCCTGCCGACCGACCACGAGTACGTCGTCAAGCCCACGTCCGGGGCGGGTGCGCGGTACGCCGCCCGGTACACGCCCGAGCGGCACGGGGATGCCGTACGGCAGCTGGAACGCATGCACGCCGAGGGGCTCACGGCGATGGTCCAGCCGTACATGCGGGGCATCGACGCGGGCGGTGAGCGGGCGCTCCAGTTCTTCGGGGGCCGGCTCCTGCACGCCAGCCGCAAACGGGCCGTCCTCAGCCCCGGCACCGCCTTCGACGCGGACAAGGTCGCCCACCCGGGCCTGGAGCCCTGGAGCCCGACCCCGGCCGAGGTCGCCGTCGCCGAGCGGGCCCTGGCCGCCGTACCGGAGGCGCCGGAACTGCTCTACGCGCGCGTGGACCTCGTCGACGGGGAGGACGGGCAGCCTCGGGTGATGGAACTGGAGCTGGTCGAGCCGAACCTCTTCCTGTTCCTGCATCCGGGTTCGCTGCCGCGGGTGGTGGAGGCGGTCCTGGCGGCCGCGCGACGGTGAGCGGCCGGGGCCGGTGAGGTCGGGGCCTTGATCGGGTAGGACCGACAGGCGAGGACAGCCACGGACTGGTGACGGCAGCTTAGGAGTCTTGAAGCATGAGCTCTCTCTTCCCGGCCCTCAGGGGTGCCACGGCGGACCGTCCCGCTCTGCGGTTCGGTGACCGCTCCCTGACGTACGCCGAACTCGCCGCCGCAACGGGCACGCTGGCCGACCGCATCACGGGCTACGACCGGGTGGCCGTCTGGGCGACCCCGGAACTGGAGACCGCGGTGGCCGTGGTGGCGGCGCTGGAGGCCGGTGTCGCCGCGGTGCCGCTCAACCCGAAGTCCGGGGAGAAGGAGCTCGGGCACATCCTCGGCGACAGCGCGCCGGGCGTGCTGCTCGCCGCGCCGGACGCGGAACTCCCTTTCGCCGTAAGGCACTTGGAGCGCATCGAGGTCGAGGTGCACGGCACCGGCGGCGCGGCCCCGGAGAGCCGCGCCCTGGACGGCGACCCCGCCCTGGTCGTCTACACCTCCGGCACCACGGGTCCGCCGAAGGGTGCCGTCATCCCCCGCCGGGCCGTCGCCGCCACCCTGGACGCCCTCGCCGACGCCTGGCAGTGGACGGCGGACGACGTCCTCGTGCACGGCCTGCCGCTCTTCCACGTCCACGGCCTGGTCCTCGGCATCCTCGGGCCGCTGCGCCGCGGCGGCTCGGTCCGCC
Source organism: Streptomyces sp. NRRL B-3229 (assembly GCF_000719505.1). Classification (NCBI taxonomy): domain Bacteria; kingdom Bacillati; phylum Actinomycetota; class Actinomycetes; order Kitasatosporales; family Streptomycetaceae; genus Streptomyces; species Streptomyces sp. NRRL B-3229. Next base: position 90,242 of record NZ_JOGP01000019.1, read on the forward strand.
ACCTCGGCCGCTTCGGCACCGACGGGGTGGCCCGCGAGCTGAACGCCGGCGCGACCATGCTCTTCGGCGTCCCGACGATGTACCACCGCATCGCCGAAACCCTGGAGCGGGACCCGGAGTTGGTGAAGGCACTCGCCGGTGCCCGGCTGCTGGTGTCCGGTTCGGCGGCGCTCCCGGTGCACGACCACGAGCGCATCGCGGCCGCGACCGGCCGCCGGGTCGTCGAGCGCTACGGCATGACCGAGACCCTCATGAACACGGGCGTGCGCGCGGACGGCGACCCGCGCCCCGGGACCGTGGGCCCACCGCTGCCGGGTGTGGAGCTGCGGCTGGTGGAGGAGGACGGGACCACTATCCCGTCGTACGACGGGGAGACGGTGGGCGAGATCCAGGTGCGCGGCCCGAACCTGTTCACCGAGTACCTGAACCGGCCGGACGCGACGGCGGCCGCGTTCACGGCGGACGGCTGGTTCCGTACGGGGGACATGGCCGTACGGGACGCGGACGGGTACGTCCGGATCGTCGGCCGGAAGGCCACCGACCTGATCAAGAGCGGGGGGTACAAGATCGGGGCGGGCGAGATCGAGAACGCGCTCCTCGAGCACCCGGGGGTGCGCGAGGCGGCCGTGACCGGGGAGCCGGACCCCGATCTGGGTGAGCGGATCGTGGCGTGGATCGTCCCGGCGGACCCGGAATCACCCCCGGAGCTTGCGGAGTTGGCGGATCACGTGGCCCGGCGTCTCGCCCCGCACAAGCGGCCCCGGGTCCTCCACCGTCTCGCCGCCCTCCCCCGCAACGACATGGGGAAGATCATGAAGCGGGCCCTGCGTGCCTGAGCGCCGGTCCGCCCGCGAGGTCATCGCCCTCGTCGCCGACGACTTCGCCGAAATCCCCTCCCCCGCACGGCAGTCCGGGCCCGACGGCCCGCTCGCCTGGCAGGGCTACGACGCCTCGCTCGCCCGTGCCGCCGAGCGCACCGGCGAGGCGGAGTCGGTCGTCTGCGGCACCGCGCACGTCGAGGGCGTCCGGGCGGTCCTGATCGCCTTCGAGTTCGGCTTCCTCGGCGGCTCCCTGGGCGAACGCACCGGCGACCGGCTGGAGGCGGCGTACACGTACGCCCGGGAACACCGGCTGCCCGTCGTCCCGTTGGTGGCCACCGGCGGCAGCCGGATGCAGGAGGGCATGCTCGCCCTGACCCAACTCCAGCGGGTGGCACGGCAGTCGGCGCTCACCAGGGAGGCCGGGCTCCCCCAGATCGCGGTGCTGCGCGACCCCACCACGGGCGGCGGCTGGGCCACCCTCGGCGCGGGTGCGGACGTGGTCCTCGCCCTCCCGGGCGCCCAGGTCGGCTTCGCGGGCTCCCGGGTCCGGCCGCCGGACGCGGACCCCTCGGCGTACACGACGGAGGCCCAGGTGGCGGCCGGCGCGGCGGACGCGGTGGTGGCGGAGGAGGAGCTGCGGGACACGCTGGGCCGGTGGCTGCGACTGTTGACGTCCGCGTCGAGCGAACCCGCCCCTGTGCCCGCCCCGCTCGGCGCCACCGAGCCGCCCGCCACCGGCTGGGACGCGGTGCGGCGCGCCCGGTCGCCCGAGCGGCCTCGTGCGCGGGCCTATCTGGACGCCTACTTCAGCCACCGGATGGCCGTCTCCGGCGACCGGTGCGGCGGCACCGACCCCGGGATGCTCTGCGGCTTCGGGGAGCGGGACGGCCGTACGGTCGCGTACGCGGCGCAGACCGGCACGGCCACCCGCCCGGCCGGCTACCGGACGGCCTCCCGGCTGATCCGCCTCGCGGACCGGCTCGGCATCCCGGTGCTCACGCTGGTGGACACCCCGGGCGCCGCCAACGACGCCGAGGCCGAACGGCAGGGCGCGGGCGCGGCGATCGCCGACCTGTTCGTCACGGTGGCCGCCGTCCGGACCCCGGTCACCACCCTGCTGATCGGCGAGGGCGGCTCCGGCGGGGCACTCGCCCTCGCGGCGCCCGGGAACACGTACGCCACCCCGGACAGCTACTTCTCGGTCATCGCCCCGGAGTCGGCGGCGGCGATCCTCAAGCGCCCGCCGCAGGAGGCCGAGGCGACGGCGGACCAGCTCCGCATCCGTCCGCAGGACCTGGTGGAACTGGGGGTGGTCCGGGAGCCCGGTACGTGACGGACCCTCACTGAGGCCTGCGCTCCCGATGACCCTGTGTCAGAACATTTACCTGAACCTTATATCGGGCATAAGGGACAAAAACCCCCATTCAGCGGCACCCCGGCCGGCCCCCCAGGAAAGGCGCCCCCTCCCCCGCCCCCGCACGATGCCACTAGGCCCGCCACCCGGCGCGGCCCACGGTCTGTGCTCTCGGGAGGACCTGCCATGACCGCCAGTCTGGAGCAGCTGCGCCGCTGCCACTTCGCCGTCGACCTGGGCGCGGCGAGGACCCGGGTGTACGTGAAGGGGGCCGGGCTCGTCGTCGACCAGCCGTCGGCCGCCGCCGTGAACACCAAGACCGGCGCGCTGATCGCGGTCGGGGAGTTCGCCGAGAAGATGACCGGCCGTACCCCCGACTACATCCGGGTCGTCCGGCCCGTCTCGGGGGGCACCGTCGTCGACATCGAGATGGCCCAGCGGATGCTGCGCCATCTGCTCGGCGACAAGATTCGCCGGGCGCTGCGCCGCAAGCCCATCCTGCGGGCCGCCGCCTGCACCCCGCACGACGCCGACCCGCTGGCCCAGCGCGCCGCCATCGAGACCCTTGTCGGACTCGGCGCGCGCCGCGTCGAGCTCGTCGACACCCTGATCGCCGCCGCCGTCGGCTGCGGACTGCCCGTCGAGCGGCCCGAGGCCACCATGATCATGGTGTGCGGGGCCGCCGCCACCCAGGTCGCCGTGCTCTCCCTCGGGTCGATCGTGACCGCCGAGCGCATTCCGGTCGGCGGCGAGGCCGTGGACCACGCGATCGTCCAGCACCTGCGCCACGAGCACGAACTGATGCTGCCCAGCCAGTCCGTACGGCCGCTCCAGCTGGCCCTGTCCGGCAACGGCCTCACCTCACAGGGCCCCGCCTCCACCGAGATCCACGGCCGGGACGTCGCCACCGGGCTCGCCCGTTCCGTGCAGGTCGACACCGCCGCCGTCCGGGACGCCATCGAGACGCCGCTGACCGCCGTCCTGGACGGCATCGGTCGGGTGCTGCGCAACTGCCCGCCGGACCTGGTGGCCGACCTCGCCGACCGCGGGATCATGATGGTCGGCGGCTCCGCGCTGCTCCCCGGCCTCGACCAGATGCTGCGGCACGCCACCGGGATGCCGGTGCACATCGCCGAGCGACCCGACGTCTGCGCCGTACAGGGACTGGGGTACATGCTGGAGGGCCGTATCGAGCCACTCTCGCTCGACCCGCTGGCGGGCTGAGAGCCGGCCGGAACGCCGTCCGGTCGGCATCGAGTCGTCCGGATCAGAGGGCGAACCAGCAGCGGACCGTGGTGCCGGCCGGGCCCGTGTGGACGCGGACGAGGTCGGCGACGAGGTTGACGATGAGCAGGCCACGGCCGCCCCGCTGGTCCCGGGAGGCCGGCCGGCGGCCCGCCAGCAGGTCGGAGAGGCGCCCCTGGTCGTGGACCTCGCACACCACGTACCCGTCCTCGGCCCACACCCGCAGCCGACCCGAACCGCCGCCGTGCACCACGCTGTTGGTGGTCAGCTCGGCGACGGCCAGCGCCAGGTCGTCGAGCCGGGGCGACACGAGCCCGAACCGCGCGGCCGCGTCGGTGGCGAGGTGCCGCACCTCGCCGAGCACGTCGGAGACGAAGGTGTGCGCGGGAACCTCGGGCGCAGGGGGCAGGGGTTCGTTGTAGCGGGCGTGGACCGCCTCGTAGTCGTACGGCGGGCTCTGCTGCTCCCGCCCGGAGCCCGCGTCCAGGATCACGGGGTGGGTGCCGTAGGCGTCGGCGACGACCTGCGGATCGAGGCGCTGGATGTCGTACGGGCACAGGATGGTGACGGTCCGCCCCTGGAACGCGGCGTTGATCAGCGCCTCGTGCTGCACACAGGCGGGGTACTCGGTGGCGCTGCGGCCCGCCCAGATCGGCTCGCCGACGATCCGCACCCGGGCGCCGGGCGGCTGGGCGTCGGCGAAGGCGCTCAGCACCCCGGGGATGATCCGGCCGGGGTTGCGCCCGACCTCCCGCATGTCGAGGAACCGCACACCCTCACCGGTGCCGATCTCCCGCTTCAGCAGCCGCAGGTTCTCGGTCGGCACGGCCACGGCCACCGGCTCCCCGGCGGCGAGACCCTCCTGGACGAACGGCACCACGCCGGCCAGGTACTCCTGCTGGTCACGGTAGAAGAGCGCGGGATGCACGAACGGGCCCGCGGGCTCGGTCACGGCGGTCACTGCGGCGTCACCGCGTTCCCGTGCACCCGAAGGCCGCGCCGTGACGCTCCGTACCCGATGTACACACCCGCTCCCCACTGCCGTCCGGACGCTCTCTCCTCCGATACGTCTCCCCTCCCGGGAATTCTCTCAGCAGTACCTCGACGATTCCGCGTCTACCCCCGGCGGACGCCGCTCATTCCCCGGCGAGCCGGGGGTGTAGGCCACGGACCTCAGGGCAGCCGCACTCCAGTAACGCCGATCCAGCACGGCCACACCCAGGGCCGGGACGGGCCGGCGGTGATCGGTGACTCAACGTCGTGACGACTGTGGGGAGCAGCGAGGCGGACATGAGCTCAGCGACACACACCACGCTCGCGGGGCAGCTGAACGCCCTGACCGTCGAGGGCCGCGTGGACGGGTCCACGGCCGTGCTCACCCCGCACGGCAACCTGGTCCACGGTTGCGCGGACACCCTGTCCAAGGCCCTCGCCCGGCTGCCGGAGGGCATCGACCGGGTCGAGCTGGACCTGCGGGGCGTCACTTTCATGGACACGGCGGGACTCCAGCTGCTGGAAGTGCTCGACACCTACGGCCGCCGTCGCGGCGTGCCGGTGTCGGCGACGGGCTGGAACGAACAGCCGCAGCGCGTCCTGAAGACGGCGGGTCTGGATCCCGAGGACCCGCTGAACGGACCCGGGACGCGCCGCGAGCCGGTGCCCTCCGTGGTGCTCCTGGAGCGCACGCAGCAGCTGGACCTGCTGCGCACGGAGGTGGAGCAGCTGCGCCGGGCGATCGTGACGCGCCCGCTCATCGACCAGGCGCGCGGGGTCCTGATGGCCACCCACACCTGCTCGTCCGACCAGGCGTGGGACATCCTGCGGGAGGCCTCGCAGCTCTCCAACACCAAGCTGCGCAAGGTCGCCGCGGTGGTCACGGCCGGGGCCGTGGGCGAGGAGCCGGACGCGTCGCCCGCGGTACGGCGGGCGCTGCGCACGGCGATCGACAGATACCTGAACTGACGTCCGCTCTGTATGAGTTGACGTCCGCTCCGCTTGAACTGAAGTCCGACTGAACCGACTTCGGCTCGAACTCTGCCTTGCCTGAACCAACCTCCGCCTGAACCGACCTCCGCCTGAACCGACTTCGTCGTCGGCCGGCGGGGTCGTCAGGGGCCGTCAGTACGGCAGGAGCCGCCCCGACGGGGTCCGGCGGTCGATCTCGGGCTGCCGGGTGTCACGGGTGGACGAGGGCCGACGGGTGACGCGAACACGGATCTGGCGGTTCATGGCGCCCTCCTCGGGCTGCATTGCTGTTCCCCGACACGGACCAGCCTCGCCCTCGAGACCCGCCCGCACATCGTGCCCACGGAGGCACCTGCACTGCCGCCCCGGGACGACCGCCCGCCCTCTCGCTACTCCCGGGGGAGGACAACTACCCCCGAGAGACCCCGATCAAGCCTGGTCCGGTCCGCACGGCGGGGACATGTGGAGACACGGACCCGCGCAGGGGGCGCACGCCGGAGCCTTATCCCAGTCCATTTTCGGCAATATCCGGTCAAGACTTCCCAATGAACGCTTGTGAGCTTGTGCGACGGCCCCGATCATTGGCCGAATCCCGCCTGTCCCGCTCATTCCGCAGGAGCCCCTGGTGACCGCTGGCCCCCTGACCAAAGAGCCGGCCGGCCCGCCGGCGGCAGCCCAGTCGGAGCGGCAGAAGCTGCGCAAGCACTTCGGCCGGTTCGACATCCTGTTCTTCCTGCTGTGCACGATCGTCGGCGTCGACACCATCGGCACGGTGGCCTCCTCCGGCGCGGAGGCGTTCACCTGGCTCATCGTGCTGGCCCTCGTCTTCTTCGTCCCCTCGGCGCTGCTCACCGCCGAACTCGGCGCCGCCTTCCCCGACGAGGGCGGCCCCTACATATGGACCAGCCGCGCCTTCGGCCGCCTGGCCGGCGCGGTCAACAACTTCCTGTACTGGATCACCAATCCGGTGTGGCTGGGCGGCACCCTCTCCGTCTCGGCCGTCACCGCGTACACGACCTTCTTCAACGACGGCAAGGACCTGAGCACCCCCGCCTTCTACGTCTTCACCCTGGCGTTCGTGTGGCTGGGCGTGCTCGCCGCGATCCTCTCCTTCGACGTCGGCAAGTGGATCCCCACCGTCGGCGCCTGGAGCCGCTTCCTCCTGCTCGGCCTGTTCACCGTCACCGTCGTGGTCTACGGCGTCCAGCACGGCCTGCACGGATTCGGCCTCGGCGACTTCTCCCCCACGTACGCGGGCTTCGTCGGTCTGGTGCCGGTCCTGATGTTCAACTTCGTCGGCTTCGAACTGCCCAGCACCGCGGGCGACGAGATGACCGACGCGCAGAAGGACGTGCCGTACGCCGTCTTCCGCAGCGCCGCCCTCTCCGTGCTCCTCTACGCCCTGCCGATCCTCGGCATCCTGCTGGTCCTGCCCGTCAAGGCCATCTCCGGCCTCGGCGGTTTCATCGACGCGATGCGGCAGGTCTTCACGGTCTACGGCGGCCATGTCGCCGGCGACGGCACCGCGTCCCTGAGCGGGGCGGGCAGCGTGCTCGGGGATTTCGCCGCGATCCTGTTCATCCTGACGGTGCTGTCCTCGGGCGTGACCTGGGTGATGGGTTCCGACCGCGCGCTCGCCGTCTCCGGGTACGACGGCGCGGCCCCGCGCTTCCTCGGCGTCATCTCCAGCCGCTTCGGCACCCCGGTCCGGGTCAACGTGCTCAGCGGCCTGGTCTCGACCGCCGTCCTGGTGCTGGCCCACGAACTGACGAACGGCAGCGCGGCGAAGCTCTTCGGCGCGGTCCTGGGCCTGGCCGTCTCCACGACGCTGGTCAGCTATCTGGGCATCTTCCCGGCGCTCGCGGTGCTGCGCCGCAAGGCCCCCGGTGTCCCGCGCCCCTACCGGGCCCCGGCTCCGCTGCTGATCAGCATCGTGCTCACGGCGCTCGTCCTGTACGCCTGTGTGCAACTGGTCGCGCCGGGCGCCCCCTTCAACTGGTTCAGCTCCGCCTACGCCCCGGACGGCTGGAGCCACGCCGAGCGCGGGAAGTACCTGCTGACCGAGCTCGTCCCCCTCGTCGGGTTCATGCTCCTCGGCGTGCTGTTCTGGGCGCTGGGGCGGCCGACGCGCAGGGCGGAGGCGGAGGCGCGGGAGACACCGGTGGGGTGACCCGCCCGCACCGCGCCGGGAGTGCTCCTCCACGGCCCCGGGGGGATCGGCAGGTCCACGCTCCTGGCCGCGCTGTCGGCCACCACGGGACGGGGCTCGCACAACGCGGGGACCCTGGCGGCGAAGCTCCTGGACTGACGCCGTACGGGCCGGGGATCACCTCACCCCCGGCCCGTACGTCTGTCTCAGCCGATGGCGTAGGCCCGGTACACCGTCTCCACCGAGCGGTCGCCCGCCGCGTCGGTCACCTCGGAGCGCAGGGCCACGGCGCCGGAGGCCGGGTTGTGGACAGTGGCCTGCCAGGTGGAGCCGGCGTGCCCGACGGTGGCCGCCTTCCAGGTCTTGCCGCCGTCCGCGGACGACCAGACCCTGACGGCCCTGGCCGTGACCTTGGTGAACCTGAGGTCGGGGCCCTGGGAGCCGCGCCCGGCGCTCACGTCGACGGTCGTGGTGCTGCTCGGCGCGGCCTGGTTGCGGCTGTTCAGCCCGGTGGGCAGGAAACGGGTCAGGAAGACGGGCGCGACCATCGACTTGGCCGGATCCGCCGTGAAGTGCCAGTCGAGGGTGACACGCGAGGAGAGCATGCCGGCCGGGAAGGTGATGCCGGGACGGTAGCGGTGAGCGTCCACGGTCAGGTCGTACCAGCCGGCCGAGCGGATCCCGGCGGAGAACTCGGCGTCACTCGTGCCCCAGTTGGTCAGGGTCTGCTTCCTGACGGTGGCGCTGCCCTTGGTGAGGACCATCGTCTCCTTCGTCGGGTCGGCGCCGAACACGCCGACGTCCGGGTCACCGATCAGGGAGTCCGGGTTGAAGGTGACGGACTTCTGCCAGGTCACCGGCAGATAGTGCAGCGGGCTCCACGCGGCCCGGCCGAAGGACTGGGTGAAGCTCTGACCCGCCTTCAGCGTCCTGGCCGGCGGGAACGCACCGGCGACGTCCTCCCCGTTGCCCGCGACGACGTCGTCGCTCGGCTGCCAGGTACCGGGCGTCACATGGACGGTGGAGCTGTACGGGGCGTTGTCGTCGCGGACATCGGTCCTCAGGGACGTCGTGCAGTCGCCGGTCTTCGGCGCCGGCTGGAGCGAGGTGTCGTTCTCCCGGGCCATCTGCGTGCCGCTGCGCACGGCGAAGCGCATCGTCGCCAGGCCGGCCCGCTTGTACGACCCGCCGGGCGCGGCAGGGATGCCCGTGGTGTTCTTCGCCGCAGCGTAGCTGTCGTGGCCCGTCCATTGCGCCAGGTACCCGAACTGGAGCTGCCTGGAGGAGTTCGGGACGGCGTAGAGGGACCCCTCGTTGTTCCAACCCATCACGCTGTAGGCGGAGGGCATGTCGCCGACCGCGCCCGCGCAAAGCTGGGCGCTGATTCTCGGCGGGCCGGTCACGTCGGCGGGCGTGTCCAGCGAGACCTTGACGGCCTTGCCCTTGCGCGCGTCGAGCGTCACCGACCTGGTGCCCGAGACGTTGAGGTCCAGCGCGCCGAAGGTGTCCGTGCCCAGACCCTCCGTACCGTGCTCCCAGATGTCGGTCATCGCGATGTAGCGCCCCGCGGGCAGGCTGAGCCGCTTGCCGGACTGCACGGTGTACGTGTGCCCGGACGGCAGGGCGACGACCGTGACCGTCGTCGCGACCTTGGCCCCGTGCCGCCCCAGCGTGGTGACCGTCAGCGAGCTCGAAGCCGCCTGCGCGGCACCGCCGGCGGCGGCCAGCGACAGCAGCGCGCCCACCCCCGCGAAAGCGATCGATCTCCGTCGCACCCTCATCAAAACCCCCTCCTGGCCCCGAAGTCGGCCAAGCCTAGGCAGCCCATCCCCATGGCGAGCCCAAGCGAGGAGCTACGCCTGATCAAGCTGTGACAAAGAAAGGGATGCACACGCGGGGGGGGGGACGCGCGTACGGGCCCCGCGAGGGTGCTCGCGAGGCCCGTACGGGTGGGGGCGGGATCAGCCGTCGAGGCCGACGGACGGTGCCGGGGTCAGCTCCTGGTCCACTGCTGGTTGCTGCCGCCGTTGCAGTACCAGACGTCGACCGAGGTGCCGTTGCCGGTGCCCGCTCCGGCCGCGTCCAGGCAGAGCGCGGGGTTCGCGACGCTGGTCACCGAGAGGTCCGCGTTGACGTTCCACTGCTGGGCCGCCGCGCCGGTGCAGTCGGAGATGACCACGGGGTCGCCCGCCGAGGCTCCGCTGCCGCCCAGCGTCATGCACTTGTTGCCGTAGACGGTGAGTTGCTTGTTCGCGTCCCAGTTCCAGGTCTGGTTGCCGCCGCCGTTGCAGTCCCAGAGGTCGAGCTGGGTGTTGTCGGCGGTGCTGAAGCCGGGCACGTCGACGCAGCGGTCGGAGCCGACTCCGCGCAGGACCTCACCGGGCGGCGCGGGCGGCAGGTCGTTCACGGGCGGGGTCTTGCCGAAGCCGTAGCCCCAGCGCAGCAGCGCGACTCCGGTGGCGCTGTTGTCCACCAGGTTGCCGTCGGCGTCCAGCGACTCGATCGAGTAGGCGTCCCCGAACCGCAGTCCCGGCCAGTACACCAGGCCCATGCCCTTGCTGCGGGCGGTGTTGGCCACGGCCGCCAGGTAGGACGTGTACACGTTGCCGTTCCAGGCGCCGTAGTTGAGGCCGATCGTCATCGGGGAACCGGCCTCGTCGATGACGGTCCGGCCGGCGTACGCGCCGATCCGCGCCTCGAGGTCGGCGGTCCAGTCGGCCTGCGTGGTGTGGCTGGCCCAGTAGCCGTAGAAGTGCAGCGACAGCAGCGTCCCCTTCAGGGCGCGGGCGGCGCCGACACCGGTGACGTTGTCGTTGTAGCCGGTACCGCTGATCACGACACGGCCGCGCGGGACGTCCTTGTGCCGGGCCAGCCAGCCGCTGGTGACGGAGACCCACTGGTCCAGGGTGTAGCCGTGCGGCTCGTTCATGGGCTCGAAGTAGACCCGCGGGTTGTTCCGGTACGCCCGCACCACGGTGTCCCACATGGTGTTCCAGGTGGCCGGGTCGTCGACCAGGCCGTCCTTGCTGGTGTCGGCCTCCCAGTAGCTGACGACGACCTTGTCGCCCTGGGCCGTGGCCGCGTCGATCGTCGCCCGGTACGACTTCCACCAAGTGGTGCCCACGCTCGCCGGGTTGATCGGCAGGCGGAGCGTGTTGGCGCCCAGGTTCTTCCTGAAGCCGCGCACCATCTTCTCCGTCGTGCGGTACACGGTGCGGTAGCTGTCGGTCACCTTCAGGCCGCTGGGCACCACGGCGTCACTGGCGTAGTTGTCCCGCGGGTCCGCCCAGTTGACTCCGCGGAAGTCACTGGTGCCGCCCTTCGGAGCGGGCTTGACCGAGGCGGGCCGGGCGGCCGGGGCGGCGGTGGCCGGCTGGGTGAGGGCGGGGGCGGTCAGCACCATGAGTGTCGCGCCGAAGCCGGCCATGAGCACGCTGGCCAGTCTTCTCGACCTCGTCCGGGTCTCGGTCATGTCGTCTCCAGTGACGGGAAATGCTTGTGCGGGGTGCGGGTTCGCCACCTGAGCCGAGCCATCGACGAGCCGGAGAGTCCGTGAACGAACGCCCCAGATCCGCGCAAACCGGCCATGGTTACGTAACCATCGCCCGGACACTCGCATGACGGCCCCTTCGGGGGCAAGACCCTTGACGGTCATGAATCACGTGACATGCTCTGGCGGGACCGCGAGGGACGGGAAGGCGGTCGGGGGATGATCGGGGCCGATCGGGGACTTATGCCCCCATGGCGGAAGCGGGCGACGATCTTCATCCCGGGGCCAGGGGTGTTGTGTGACCGGTCACTCGCATGCCAGGATTGTGAGCGGTCACATTGGGGTCGGTCTTGCGACCGTGAACGCCGAGCCTCGCGGAGCCGAACCGTCCCGGAAGGGGAATCACGTTGACCGCTGCCGTTGCCGAGCGATCCCGTATCTGGGCGTGCCCGGAACTCGGACTGCATGCCGTGGTGGACACCACCGGCTCGGTGAGACTGGGCAGACCCGACCAGGACACGGCCTGTCTCGTCCCCCTGGTGGAGATCACGGCGACGGGACACGGGCGCCTGTGGTCGGGCGAGCGCTTCATCGAGACGGCCATCGGCGAGCGGCTGGCCTACCGCGACCACGAGACGGTCGAGCTGGCGGGCGGCGGGAAGCGGACGACGATCCGGCTGACGGACGCGGTGACCGGGCTGGTGGCTGAGGTTCTGCTGGAGACGGGGGCGGGGAGCTCGGGCGGGACGGGCTCTGCGGGGGCGGTTCTTGCAGGGGCGGGTCCGGCCGGTGATGCGGGGCGGGCTGGTGAGGCGCCGGGGGGCGTAACGCAGTCGGCCGACTCGGAAGACCCCTCCGCTCCCCCGCAAAGCCCCTCCCCCCATCCGCGGACCCGCCCCGCCCCCGCCGGTTTCCTCAGGGCCCGGGTGCGGCTGGTCAACGAGGGCCGCGCACCGGTCCGGCTGGAGAGCGTGAGCACTCTGACCCTCGGCGGTATCGCCGAAGGCGCCCTCGACGGCCTCACCCTGCACTGGGCGGACAACGACTGGCTCGCCGAATGCCGTTGGCGTCAGGCTCCCTTCCGCGACCAGGTCGTCCCGTTGAGCAGGTCCGCCCACGGTCACGAGGGCCGCGGCTGCTTCGAGCGGTACTCGCAGGGCGGTTGGTCCACCGGCCGCCACCTGCCCGTCGCCGCCCTGACCGACCGGGACGGCCGCGCCTGGCTGTGGCAGATCGAGTCCAGCGCCGGCTGGCGCTTCGAGACCGGTGAGCGCGAAGGCGCCGCGTACGTCGCCCTGTTCGGCCCCGACGACGCCCATCACCAGTGGTGGCACACCCTCGCCCCCGGCCAGGAGTTCACCACCGTGCCGGCCGTCCTCGTGCGGGCGGAGACCGGTGGCCTGGACGCCGCCTTCGGGACCCTGACGGACTACCGCCGGAGCCTCCGCCGCGACCACCCCGACCTGCACGCGCTGCCGGTGATCTACAACGACTACATGAACACCCTCATGGGCGACCCCACCACCGAGCGGCTGCTGCCCCTGATCGAGTCCGCGGCCGCCGCCGGCGCGGAGGTGTTCGTCATCGACGCCGGCTGGTACGACGACGACGCGCAGGGCTGGTGGGACGCCGTGGGAGCGTGGGAGCCCGCTCCGAACCGTTTCCCGGGCGGGCTGCCGAAGCTCCTCGACACGATCGGCAGCCACGGGATGACCCCGGGGCTCTGGCTCGAACCGGAGGTCGTCGGCGTCCGCAGCCCGCTTGCCCGCGCCCTGCCCGACGAGGCGTTCTTCCGGCGCGGGGGGCTGCGCGTCACCGAGCACGGGCGCCACCACCTGGACCTGCGCCACCCGGCCGCGCGTACCCACCTCGACGAGGTGGTGGACCGGCTGGTCGACGACTGGGGAGTCGGCTACCTCAAACTCGACTACAACATCAACATCGGCCCCGGCACGGAGAACGGCCCCGAGAGCCCGGGAGCGGGCCTGCTGGGACACCACCGCGCCCATCTCGACTGGCTGGCCTCGATCCTGGACCGGCACCCCGGTCTGGTCGTGGAGAACTGCGGGTCCGGCGGACTGCGCATGGACTACGCGCAGTTGGCCCTGGCCCAGGTGCAGTCCACCAGCGACCAGCAGGACTTCCTGCGCTACCCGCCGATCGCCGCGGCGGCACCGACCGCCGTGACACCGGAACAGGCAGCGGTGTGGGCCTATCCGCAGCCGCACTTCAGCGCGGACGAGGTCGCCTTCACCCTCACCGGCGCGCTGCTCGGCCGTGTCCACCTCTCCGGCTTCCTCAACCTCATGAGCGCCGAACAGTTCGCCCTCGTCCGCTCGGCGATCTCCGTCTACCGGGACATCCGGCGGGAGATCCGGGACGCCCAGCCCTTCTGGCCCCTCGGTCTGCCGGGCTGGGAGGACTCCTGGATCACGCAGGGCCTGCACACCGACGCGGGCACGCTGCTCACCGTGTGGCGCAGGGAGCCGCCCAGCGGCGGATCCGCCCCCGCCGACCTCACCATCCCCCTCCCCCACCTGCGGGGCAGCCACCCGGGCCCGGTCGTCCTCTTCCCCACGACCTCCGACTGCACCACGCGCTGGGACCCGGACCGAGCCCTCCTCACCGTTCACCTGCCCCGCCCGAACACCGCCGCACTCCTCCGACTCGCGACCGATGCGGCACGGTTCTAGACGGTCACGTGGGCGTAGACCAGCGGGGTCGCAGCGTCCGTCTCGTCCACGGTGAGCAGAGCGGTTCCGACCGTGTCGCCCTGTTCGGGGAGGTCCGCGGAGAGGCCGGCGAGGTGGTCCTCAGGGCCGATCTTCCAAGGCAGTCCGACGGAGTCGATGTCGTCCTGGTCGAGGTCGGCGTCGCCGGCGACCAGGTCCCCGGTGGTCTTGCCCAGGGAGGTCAGGAACTCCTTGAGGCCCGCGGGGGTGGTGCGGAAGCGCAGGTAGAGATCCTGGCCGCTGTCCGCACTGCCGTCACCTGGGACCACCAGGTAGGAGCCTGCCCTGGCACCGGCCGGCACGGTGAGCCGGAAGGCCTTCTGCACCGTGGCGGCGGGGATCCCCTGCTTCCCCTGCGGGGCCTTCGGCGGCGCGTCATCCCTGAGGCCGAAGAACCCGAGCGGTACCGCCACGATCGCCCCGGCGACCAGCAGGAGCACACAGCAGGCCACCACGAGGAGCGCGACGGGCAGCCGCTTCTCCCGCTCCTGGCGCACGGTCTGTGTCATCACGGCTTCTTCCTCATCTTGGACGTTCCCCGGACGTTGTAGTCCCGGGCGAGTCCGACGGTGTGCAGATGGGCGATCTCGGGCTGGGCGATGTCGTAGCTGAGCACCCCGGGGATGCTGATCTTCAGATTCGCCCGGTGCTCACTGGGAACGCCCCAGTCGTAACGCTTCCTGACCCTCAGGTTGTAGGTGAACCCGTACTTGGTCTGGAGCGAGCCGTCCGCCCGCCACTGGAAGTGGTTGAGGGCGTAGTACCAGTCCAGGGTCTTCCACTTGCCGCTGTAGTCGGCATGGGTCTTCCTCCAGCCCGAGTCGAACACCCCGCGCTTCCTGCCGTCGAGGTAGGCGCGTACGTCGTGCCGGAAGCGGGGGATCTCCTTGAGCATGCTGGAGGGGTGCAGGTTGAAGGTGGTTCCGACGTTGTCGAGCCAGTGGTCCAGAAGAGCATAGGCATTGTCCCAGCCGTGGTACGCGAGACCCCGGGAGACGTTGGCCATGCGGTTGAAGATGACCTGGTCGTGCGAGGTGGGCCGCTCCTTCTTGTACTTTCGGTCCTCGGTGTCCTTGCAGGTCCCGCAGCCGGGGTACTCGCCGGTGGGGTCGCTGAGGACGGTGGGACGGTCGAGGGCGTAGTCGTAGGGATCGGCGTAGGCCGTGCCCTCCGTGGCGGGCAGCGGGTCCACGGCGGTGAAGCGGCCGGTGCCGCTGTCGTAGTCGCGGGCGCGCATGTCGTACAGACCGGTGACCGAGTCGAGGTACTGGCCCTGGAAGCGCAGCGGGTTGCCGGTCGCGTAACCGCCGCTGGTGCCGGTCGGCTCGCCGAAGGCGTCGAAGGTCGCGGTGCCGGTGACCCCGGCCGAGGTGGCGGTGTCCTCGATCGTGCCGTTCGGGTCGTCCAGCAGCCAGGTGAAGGTGCCCGTGCCCGCGCCGGTGTCGGCGGCCGCGGTGCCCAGCGAGTTCGCCGGGTCGGACCACCACTGGTGGACGGCGCTGCCGCCGCTGTCGTTCTCGGCCACCCGGGTGGCGAGCTGGTCCACGGTGTCCCAGGTCCAGGTGGCGTCGGTGCTGCCGGCGACGGTACGGCTGACGCGGTCTCCGGTCTCGTCGTAGCCGTAGGAGACGGTACGGCCGTCGGCGAGCGTCACCGTCTGGAGGTTGCCGTCCAGTCCGTAGGTGTACGTCCGCTTGCCGGCCCCGGTGGTCTCGGAGGCGAGGCCGCCGTTCGCGTCGTAGGTGTAGGCGGTGGCGGCGGCGCCGGTGGACTCGCTGGTGAGGTGGTCGTCGGTGTCGTAGCCGTACGTCGTCGCCACACCGTTCCTGGTCATGGTGGTGCGGTTGCCGTTGCCGTCGTACGTGTACGTGGTGGCGGGCGCGGACGACGTGCAGGTGGTGCCGGAGGCGGGTGAGCACTCCTTGGTGAGCCGGCCGGAACGGTCGTAGCCGTACAGGGTGGTGGCGGCCGTCGAGCCGCGGGTGGTGGTGAGGGTCGCGGGGCTGCCGGCGTCGTTCCAGGTGACGTCGTACCGGGTGAGGGTGGAGCCGCCCTTCGTGTGGGTCAGGGAGGTGAGTTCGCCGGCCGCGTCGTAGGCGCGGGTGGTCGTCGGGCCGTTCTGGCGGGTGGTGGTGAGAGGGTTGCCCGCGGCGTCGTAGGTGTAGTCGACCTTCGCGGTGGTGCCGGAGGGGGTGGTGAGGGTGGTGCTGGAGAGCAGGTTGTCGTCGCCGTAGGCGTAGCTCTGGCTGCGGCCGTCCGGCAGGTCGCGCTCAGTGATCCGGCCCCGTGCGTCGCGTGCGTAGGCGAAGGCGGCACCGGCCCGGTTCACCGAGGTGATCCGGCCCGCCGCGTCGTACTGGGTCGCGGTGGAGGTGACGGTGGAGTCGGTCGACGTCTGGACGGTGACGACGGGGCGGTCGGCACCGTCGTAGACGTAGGCGAGGTCGTCGCTGCTGTCGCTGTGGGTGACGGACGTGGCCCGGCCGAGGCTGTCGTAGCCGTAGTGGACGGTGCCGCCGGGCAGTGCCTTGTCGGTGAGCCGGCCGCTGATGTCGTAGGTGTAGGTGGTGGTCCGGCCGCTGGGGGTGGTGGCGGTCCTCAGACGGCCGGTGGGGTCGTAACCGAAGGTCTGCGTACGGCCCCTGGGGTTCTTCGTGGTGAGGAGTGCGCCGGACTTGTCGTAGGTGTAGGCGGTCACCGCGCCCTCCGGGTCGGTGACCTCGGCGACCTTGCCGACCGGGGTGTACGCGTAGGCGGTGCTGTCGCCGGCCGGGTCGGTGGACTTCGTGAGGTGTCCGAGGGCGTCGTAGTCCGAGGCGGTCGACCGGCCGAGCGGATCGGTCACCCTGGTCCGGTCGCCGTCGGCGTCGTAGGAGTAGGTGGTGGTCCTGCCACGAGGATCGACCATGGACAGGCGCCGGCCGTCCTCGTCGTAGGTGTACGTGGTGGTCGAACCGCCGCCCGTGACGGTACGGACGAGCCGGCCCACGCCGTCGTAGGTGTTGGTCGTGGTCACCGTGGAGCTCTGCCGGGTGACCCGGCCCAGCTCGTCATAGGTGTAGGTGGTCGCCGCGCCACCGGCGTCGGTCTGCTTCAGCACGTGGTCGAGGGCGTCGTAGGCGGTGGTCGAGGTGTCGCCGAGCGGGTCGGTGACGGCGACGCTGCGGTCCTGCCCGTCGTAGGCGGTGACGGTGTCGAGGTACTGGTCGGTGTTCTGGGGGTCCACCTGGCGTTGGCGGACCTGGAGTCCCGCCTCGTCGTAGGTGTACAGGACCGTGTTGACCCGCTTGGTCTCGGCGTCGGCACCGGGGACGTTGCCGGCCGGGGTGGTCATCGACAGGACGTCGTGGCCGGGGCCGAAGGTACGGGTGGTGGCGCCGCCGCCGGGCTCGACGGTGGCGGTCTCGTTGCCCACGGCGTCGTAGGTGTGCGAGGTCACCCGGCCCATCGGGTCGGTCTCGGTGAGCACCCGTCCGCTGCCGTCGTAGGTGTACCCGGTGACGGCGCCGGACTCGTCGGTGCTGCTCAGCAGCTGTCCGGTGTCGTCGTAGACGCTGGACTCGGTGTGGCCCAGCGGGTCCGTCCGGGTGAGCTCGCGGTTGGCCGCGTCATAGGTGAACGTGGTGGTGTGCGCGGCCGGGTCGGCGCCCGTCACGTTGCCGGCCGGGGAAGTCTCGGTCAGCTCGTTGTGCGCGCTGTCGTAGGTGTAGGTGGTGGTGCGGCCGCCCGGGCTGGTCTCCGAGATCTTGTCGCCGGCCTGGTCGTACGCGTACGTGGTGGTGTGCCCGAGCTGGTCGGTGCCGCTCTTCGGCAGGCCGAGGTCGTTGTACGCCGTCGAGGTCTCGGTGCCGTCCGGGAAGGCGGTGCGGGTCAGGCGTCCGGAACCGTCGTAGGTGTAGGAGGTCTTCCTGCCGAGGGCGTCCGTGGTGGTCGCGGGCTGGCTGCCGCGGGTCCAGTCGTAGGTGGTGCTGTCGGTGGCCGTGTCGGCGTCGGTGAGGTAGCCGGGGATGCGGATGCCGGTGGTGCGGGAGGTGAGGAGGTTCTTCACCACCGCGGTGCCGTCGGTGGGCCGCCCCTGGTCGTAGTGGTTGACGGTGTGGGTGCGGGCGGCGACCACGGTTGCCGCGTCGAGGGCGGGCATGCCGCCGGAGGCCGGGACGCCACCGGAGAGGGTGACGGGGTGCAGCGGTCCGAGCGTCTCCAGCTGGTTGACGCCGTCCTGGTCGTAGACGGTGGTGTCCGACAGCAGGTCGGCCCGCTCGGCGGTGGTCAGCGCGGACAGGCCCAGCTCGTCCAGACGGTCCTGGACGTCGTCCCCGCCGAGCGCGAGCCGTCGGTTGGCGGCGGTCAGGGTGCGGACCGGGTTCCCGTGGGCGTCGTAGTCGGTGCCGGCGATGTCGCCGCCGGGTTCGGCGGTGTCGGTCTCCCGGCCGGAGGCGTCGAGGTAGTGGACGGTGGCCCGGCCGTAGTCACCGGCCGTCAGATGCCCCGCGCCCGTGTGGTCGGACGGTGTCTGGCTGGGCGGGAAGACGGCCGTGGCGTCGGTGGGCACCACCGACTGGCCCCAGGAGGCCACCGCGGCGGCGCCGAGGGCGTAGGGGGCGGCGATGCCACTGGTGGGCACGGCGTAGACCACGGAGGTGGTGGCCACACCGCCGATGTCGCTCTGCGAACCCGCGGTCACGGTGGGCCTGGAGGCGCTCAGCAGCATGCCAGGATCCGCGGTGGCACTGTCCCCGGCGCTGCCGTAGGCAAGGGTCCAGGGGAGTTCGCCGGGCGGGGTCAGGGTGGTGACGCGGCCGGCGTCGTCGTAGCCGTAGGACGTCGTCGAGGTCGCCGAGGCACTCTGTGCGACGACGGCCTGGCGCAGCCGGCCCTTGTCGTCGTAGCGGTAGGTGGCGAGCACCCGGGCGCCCGGGGGGCCAACGGACGGCGTGGGCGACCAGGCGGTGACCGAGTGGAGACGGCCGCTGTAGGTGCCGAGGGAGCCGGAGCCGGCCGTCGTCGTGGTGTCGTAGCCGAAGTCGACGGTCACACAGCCGGCCGCGGGGGCGCTGCCGGGGTTCGTGGCGCAGGTGGTCGCGGGGGTGGTGGCGGTGGCGGACGGGGAGACGATCCGGACCAGACGCTGGTGCGCCGAAGTGCCGCTGCCGACGGTGTCGTAGACGTAGGTCGTGGCGTCGCCGGGTGCGGGGGTGCTGGCGTGCACGAGGTAGACCGAGGCGTCGGCGGCGGACCGGGCGAACGTCGTGGTGCCGCCGTCGCTGTCGGTGAGGGTGACGACCCCCTTGGTCCTGTCGAGCGTCAACGCCATGGACTCGGCGCCCGGTTCGGGGGTCCAGGTGCCGTCCTTGGCGAGGGTGAAGCCGATGGTCGTGCCGTCGCCGAGGACTGCCTGGGCGGCGGTGGCCGAGGGGGTGCGGACCATGGCGTAGTCGGCGGAGGTCAGTTCGGCGACACCGGAGACCGTCCACTGCGGCCCGAACGGGGAGACCAGTCCGTCGGGCTCGCTGCCGTCGTCGGGGGTGCGGGAGTTGGCGGTACGGCTGAGGGTGACGTCGTAGGCGGAGACGTCGGTGGCGTCCACCTGGAAGTCGCCGGTCAGCAGGTTGACGTTGCCGGGGCCGACCTCGGCGGTGGCGGCGGCGCCCGCGTCGCGGTCGACGACGACGTCGACGGGGTCGGACGCGGGAGGCGAGCCGGCCCCGTCGAAGAGGGCGGCGATCTGGATCGGCCCGTCGGCGGTCAGGGTGTGCGTGACCTTCCAGACGAGCCGGGGCGAGGCACCGTCGGTCATGGCCACCGGCCAGCCGACCGCGGACCCGTCGGACGCCCTGACCGTGTCGGAGGCCGGTACGGGGGTCCACGCGGCGGACTCGCCGACCCGGTAGGCGAAGGTGACGCCGGTGAGGTCGGAGGGTCCGGAGGCGGCGAGTTCGACGCTGGCGGCGGGACGGTCGCCGCTGCCGGGCGAGGTGACCCGGGCGGTGCCGACGTGGAAGGTCCGTACCGTCGCCGAGGAGGTGTTGCCCGCCAGGTCGACCGTCCAGGCGGTCATCGTGTGGCTGCCCTCGGCGGCCGGGGTCACCTGTATCTCCGCCGGGTCGCCGGCGGTGCCGACGGTGACCGTGGTGCCGGAGTCGACGCGGTAGCGCAGCGCGACCGCGTCGCTCGCCGGCGGGGTGAGGGTGAACAGGCCGGGGGTGCCGGCCGCGCCGGCCCAGGCGGTCGCCGGGTAGTCCTCGGAGGCGATCGAGGGCGGGGCCGGGGCGGTCGAGTCGACGACGAACCGGAAGTGGGCGGTGGCTCCCCAGTTCCCGGCGCTGTCCTTGGCCCTGATGTGCAGGTACCAGGTGCCGTCGCCCTTGGTGACGCGGTACTCGGTGCCCGTGGTGTCGGCCGTGGTGTCCGGGACGGTGGTGGCGCTGCCGTCCACCAGCAGGCTGTACGCGGTGGCGCCGCCGGTCGGCGCGGACCAGGTGGCGTGGAAGTCGCCGGAGGGGTAGGCGGCGGACTGGTCGGGGTGGGTGTCGGAGCCGACGGTGGGGACGGCGGGCAGGGTGGTGTCCACGGTGAACTTGAACTGGGCCGCGTTCGCCGACCAGTTGCCCGCCTTGTCCTTGGCCCGGACGTGCGCGTAGTAGGTGCCGTCGGCGCTCACGGTGGCCGTGTACGCGGTGCCGGTCTGATAGGCGTCGGTGGTCGCCGGCAGCGTCCCGGAGGTGGTGTCCACCTTGATCGCGTAGCCGGCGGCGCCGGACAGGTCTGCGGGTGCGGTCCAGGAGAAGGACGCCGTACGGGAGTTGTAGGCGCTGGTGCTGAGCGGGTGGGTGCCGGAGGTCAGTCCGGTGGGCGCGCCGGGGGCGGTGGTGTCGACGTTGAAGGCGAAGTGCCGGGTGGCCGACCACAGCCCGGTGTTGCCCTTGGCCGCCGCGTGCACGTACCAGGTGCCGTCGGCCCTGCCGGTCGCGGTGACCGCGGTGCCGGTCTGGGTGACGGTGGTGCCGGGCGCGGTGGTCGGCGACTGGTCCGTCCTGACCGCGTAGCCCGCGACCCCGCTCGGGGCGGAGGCGGCCAGGGTGCCGGCGAAGTCGCCGGTGGAGTACCAGGACGACGAGGAGGGGTGGCTGCTGCTGGTGACGGTCGGGGCGGTGGGTCCGCTGCTGTCGACGGTCAGGGTGTTCCAGGCGGACCAACTGCCGGAGTCGGTGCCGTCAGAGGCCTGGGCGCGCCACTTGTACGTGCCGTCGGCGAGCGCCGGGGGCGTCCAGGACGCGGTACTGCCCGAGGTGACGTACGCGGAGGTGCCGC
Organism: Streptomyces sp. NRRL B-3229; assembly: GCF_000719505.1. Classification (NCBI taxonomy): domain Bacteria; kingdom Bacillati; phylum Actinomycetota; class Actinomycetes; order Kitasatosporales; family Streptomycetaceae; genus Streptomyces; species Streptomyces sp. NRRL B-3229. The sequence continues at coordinate 111,309 of NZ_JOGP01000019.1, forward strand.
TCGCCTTGCGGGTGGTGCCGGTGCTGTCCCAGACCTCGAAGGTCAGCCGGACGGTGTTGGCGTCCGCGTCGGTGGCCTTGGCCTGAAGGGTGGGAGTGGTGTCCGCGGTCGCGGTGCCGCTCGTGGGGGCGACTGCGGTGGGCGTGCCGGGCCTGGTGTTGTAGGTGACGGTGAGCTTGGGCGCGTAGGCGCTGTCGGAGTAGTTCGCGGACCGGAAGCGGCGCCAGGTGGTCGAGTCGGTCTCGTCGGTGCCGTAGACCACCAGGCCGTAGTTGCTGGAACCGTCGGCCCAGGCCTGCACGATGGCGTCGATGTCCCAGTTGGACCAGGCGGCCGGGCAGGAGGACGAGGAGTAGCCGTGCGCGCCGGTGTTGACGACCGCGCCGGTCGCGGTGGACGAGGGGCGGGTCGCCCAGGTGACCGAGGACGACGACCAGGAGGAGGTGATCCGGCGGACGGTGGTGCCGGATCCCGAGGTCGAGCAGGTCGACGAGTAGTACGAGTACAACGCGAGGTTGGTGTCGGTGATGTGCTTGCCGGCGAACTTCGACACGTCGAACTTCAGGTACGAGCGGGCCTTGTCCGAGCCCGCGTCATAGGTGCCGGACTTCAGCTCCGTGGAGGAGACCTGCGAGTCGGGGTAGTCCGGTGTCTGGAGCCAGGTGTCGGTGGTGACCGCCAGTGTCGAGGTGGGGTCGATGGTGACCGGGTAGGTGATGTCGCCGGCGAGGAAGTCCGGGTCGGGGGTGAGGACGAGGGTCTGGGAACCGTCGTCGGCGGTCTCGACCTTCGTGGCGACCCGGGCCCGGTGCTTCGGCTCCCCCGATGCCTTGTCCTTGCTGGAGTCCCACATCATCGGCGCCGGGGCCTCGGCCACCGGCTTGCCGTCGGTGTCCTTCAGCAGCAGGTGCCCGGAGTCGGCCTGGGAGAGCGTCAGGGCGTCGGTGTGCAGCGGTATTCGGTAGACGGCGGGTTCGGTGGGCGCCTTGTCCAGGACGACCGACTGCTCGAAGCCCTGGGCGAGGGCCTTGACGGTGAGCGTGGCGTCGTCCCCGACGTCGTAGGAGGCGGTGTCCCCGTCCACCGTGGGGGCCGGCAGTCTGTCCGGCCAGTCCAGGCCGAAGACCTTGCTGCCGCGGGTGACCGAGACAAGGGCCTTGTCACCGCCGTCCGAGACCGTGACGTCCGCCGGGGAGACCTGCGGTTCCAGGTGGGCGCCGACGTCGGTGAGGTCGGTGTCGACCGTGCGCCAGGTGCCGTCCGCCTGCTTGACGCGCACGGGGCCGGCGTACGCCTCGGCCGTGGTCGTACCGTTCGGGTTGGCGTAGACCGACTCGTCCGCCGTCCGCTCGGAGAGGATCTCGACCCTCCGGCCCAGCAGCGTGGCGGTGAGCCGCGCGGACTTCTCGTCGGGGGCCTGGGCCGGCCCTGTGCCCTTCGCGGGCGCGGCCGCGGACGTCGGGAGGGCGGACGCCGCCGGAACGCCCATGACCAGGACGGCCGGTACCGCGACGCTCAGGGCGAGCAGCCCTGCCAACCAAGGTGCGGACACACGAGGGCCCCCGCTGAACACGCTGCGCACCACTTACTCCTGACGACCGCTCAAGATCAGCCAACCGGGGACGCATCTTGTCAGCCATTGACGATTTCATGAAGATCGCCATATGGGCGGAGCGGCCTGTGAGGTCATCCAAAATCCCTGTAAAGGTCTCCAAAAGACCTGCGGACATGGAGAAATCTTGATCATTCCATGGCAATCGGTGAAGCGATCGTGGAGGCGGCCGAGGGCGCGGGTGACGTGCGAGGCGTCCTGGCGTCCTTGAAACCGACCGCGTAGGCGGCTCGCGTCCCTGAGGAATGCCGGGGCACGCCCCTCTCGTACTCGACGAGCGAGAGGCTCCGCCTCTGACGTCCTGGCGGCCCGGTCGCCCGGTTTCCGCGTCCGCGTGGCGAGGCGGCAGGGAGGAGGCGAAAATGGGACCCGGACCAGAACCAGGACCTCCGGCCGCGGACGCGGGCAGGAACACAGGTGATCGTTCATGTGCCGATGGCTCGCTTACTCGGGAACCCCCCTGCTCCTCGACACCATCCTCTACAGACCGGCCCACTCGCTCATCGACCAGAGCCTTCACTCCAAACTGGGGGTCGAGACGACGAACGGCGACGGCTTCGGCGTCGGCTGGTACGCGCAGGAGAGCATCGGCACCCCGGCCCTGTTCACCGACGTGGGCCCCGCGTGGAACAACCGCAACCTGAGGGAGCTCGCGGACCACGTCCGCTCCCCGCTGTTCTTCGCCCACATCAGGGCGACGACCGGCACGGCGGTGCAGCAGACGAACTGCCACCCGTTCCGGCACGGCCGCTGGATGTGGATGCACAACGGCGCCATCGCCGACTTCCACCTCCTGCGCCGCGACCTGACCCTGCTGGTCTCCCCCGAGCTGTACGCGGACATCGAGGGCACGACGGACTCGGAGGTGATGTTCTACCTGGCGCTCACCTTCGGCCTCGACCGGAACCCGCCGGAGGCCGTGGCCCGGATGGTGGGCGCGGTGGAGCGCGTCGGCCGCGCGCACGGTGTGGAGTTCCCGCTCCAGATGACGATCGGCGTGACCGACGGCGGACGCGTATGGGCCTTCCGCTACTCGAGCCAGGGCCGGTCGCGGTCGTTGTTCTACAGCACCCGCGTGGACACCCTGCGCAAGCTGCACCCCGACGCCGCGTTCCTGGAACAGGTCTCCGACGACACCCGCCTCGTCGTGTCCGAACCCCTGGGCGACCTGCCCGGCGCCTGGAACGAGGTACCGGAGAGCACGTACGGCGTCATCCAGGACGGCATGGACGACCTGCACCCGTTCGTCCCGGAACCGGTGTGACGCGACGGCCGTTGCCCGTCAGCCGCTCCCGGCCCTCCTGGCGCCGGTACCGCTACGACCGGACTTGGCGGGCACGCTCTTCTTCCTCGTGGCCTTCTCGGCGGTGGCGCTTGCGGGCTTCCCCGCGGTGGGGTTCGCGGGCTTCCCCGCGGTGGGGTTCGCGGACTTCTCCGCGGTGGGGTTCGCGGACTTCTCCGCGGTGGCGCCCGGCTGCGACGGCGTGGTCCTGGGCGCCCGGCCCGATGTCGACCACTTGAACTCGATCTCCAGCTCGACCTCGCCGTCCCCCACCTCGACCTCCACCTCGGTGCGCAGGTCATCGGGAATCCGCAGACGCAGCGTCGCCCCGGAGCCGACGTCCACCTCGGCCTCCCCACCGTCTCGCAGCGCAGCGGCAAGCGCGGCCAGGCGGTCAGCCGCCTCGACACGTGACAGTGAGCTCTTCTGCTCGAACTTGAGATCCTTCACGAGCGCCTCCCATGAGGAACAAAAGCGACATAACGCCAATTCTGCTGCACCGGGCGGGATCGGACATCCTCACGGTCCCGGTGTCAGGACCAGGGCGCCGCGAGGACGAAGGAGCGGCTGGCCCGGTACGCGGCCGTGTCCTGGGCGGGGTCGAGCCACAGCTGGAGGTCGTCGCGGTGGCGCAGGTAGCGGCCCGGGTAGTTGTACGACTCCAGGGAGACCGATCCGGGCGTGGAACCGGCACGGGGGCAGAACGTGGCGTCCTTCCGGAAGAGGGCGGAGGCGTCGTAGGTGTCCAGCCGGATGCGGAAGGCGTAGTGGCGCAGGTACCTGCCCGCGGCGTCCTTGAGCGAGTAGCAGTGGGGGTCGGCCAGACCGGGCACGAAAGTGAAGGTCGCCGCCTGCCGAGCGGCCTCGGAGCTGGTGGCGCCGACCGGTCCGAGGATGCCCAGCCGGTCGGACTGGCTCGCGTAGTCCCCGGGCCGGTCGACCGACCGCAGGACATGCCGCCCCGCGAAGCGCGGCTCGGTGGTCGTCACGGAGGCCGCCTTCGGCGCGGGCGCATGCGTCCGGGGCGGTGTCGGAGCCGGGGTCGGCGTCCGTGAGGCGGAGGTGCGCGGGGACGGCCGCACGGACGAGGTGCCGGGCGACAGCGCGCCCGCGGCAGCGTGCCGTGGGCTTGGTTCGTGCGATCCGGTGGCGGCGTACCAGGCCGCTCCGGCGACCGCGAGCGTGACGGCCGTCGCGGCAACCGCCGTCACGGGCTTGGCGGCGAGCCTGCCGGTGGTCCTGGCGGCCGGCCTGCCGGTGGTCCGCGTCGTACGGCCCGCACGGGCAGCCGTCCGGGTGCCCGCACCGGCGCCCGCCCCGGTGCCCGCACCGGCCGAGCCCGCCGCCGGCATCCGGGCCAGTACCAGGCCGGCCAGACCGATGGGCACCGGCACCAGCGCGAGGCCTGCCAGCAGCCCCTCCGCCGGTATCAGGTCGGACCCGCTGCGCAGACACGTCGGACAGTCCCGGACGTGGCGCGCCAGCCGCTTGCGCCACAGCCCGGAGGGCCGCCCGTCCCAGGAGCCGAGCACAGGGGCCAGCTCCGGGCAGCGCGGCGAGGCCGTCACGGCCCGTACGACGGCGCGCGCCGTCTCCAGTCGTTCCTTGACGCGCTGGACCCGGACCGCGGCGTGGCTCGGTGTGAGGCCGCAGGCCGCCGAGAGCTCGCCGCGGGTCAGTTCACCGGCGCTCTCCATCCACCACAGCGCGAGTACCTCGCGCTCCTCGTCCTCCAGCCAGCGGGTCGCCTCGACCGCCTCGCGCCGCTGGCCCGAGAGGGCGAGCCGAAGAATCGCCAGATCGGCGAAGTCGGGCTGCGCCTCCCCCGCGTCGGCGTCCTCCAGGGGTTCCGACGTGAGCCAGGTGCGCCCGGTGCGCCACCGGTCACGTATCTGCCGCACGGTGATGGCCACGAGCCAGGACCGGAACCGGTCCGGTCGCTCGAGTCCGGGCAGACCGTCCAGGACCCGCACCATCGTCTCCTGGACCACGTCGTCGACGTCGCCGTGCCCGTGCAGCGCCCGTCCGACGATGTTGTAGACCAACGGCAGACAGTCCCCGACAAGTTGTTCCGCGGCCTGCCGGTCCCCGTCCCGGGCCGCCGCGACGACGGCGACGTCCGGCCGTTCCCGAGTGTCCCGCGAGCGCACTCCGCCCACCCGTCCCCTCGCCCTGCCGACATGTCGAGGCGACAGTGTGCCAGGAGGCCGCCGTCCGCACCGAGCCAGGTGCGCCGGCCTCCGGCCGCGCAACGCACGCTCGGCCGACCGTCAGCCCTGCGCCGCGGCCTTCTTGATCGCTTCGCGGATCCGGGAGTAGGTGCCGCAACGGCAGACGTTCTCGATGCCGTCGATGTCGGCGTCCGTCGGGTGGGACGTCTTCTTCAGCAGGGCCACCGCGGCCATGATCTGGCCGGGCTGGCAGAAGCCGCACTGCGCGACGTCACAGTCGAGCCACGCCTGCTGCACGGGGTGCAGCCGGTCGCCGTCGGCCAGGCCTTCGATCGTGGTGACCTGCCGGTCCGCGCAGTCCGCGACCCGCACGACACAGGGCTGGATCTCCTCGCCGTCGAGGTGACTCGTACAGGCACGGCAGACACCGACTCCGCAGCCGTACTTGGGTCCCGTGACGTTCAGCAGATCCCTCAGGACCCACAACAGGGGCATGTCGGACGGGGCTTCGACGGTGACCGGCTTCCCGTTGAGGAGGAAGGAGTACGACGGCATCAGCACCCTTTTCGGAGGTCGGGTTCTCGGAGACGGGGTTCTCGGAGACGGGGTTCTCGGAGACGGGGTTCTCGGAGGTCGGGCTTTCGGAGGTCGGGCTTTCGGAGGTCGGGCTTTCGGAGGTCGGGCTTTCGGAGGTCGGTCAGAAGTGGAGCGGGAAGCGGCGGGGCCTGGTCCCGGTCGCCCGGGCGTAGGCGTTGGCGACGGCGCCGGCCGCGGCCGGAACACCGAGTTCGCCCGCCCCGCCCGGTTCCCGCCGGGAGGGCATGATGTGCGCCTCGAAGCGCAGCGGGGCGTGCCGCTGGCGGGCGTAGCGGAAGTCGGCGTAGCTGCTCTCGCGGACGGCGCCCCGGTCGATGTGCAGACCGGCCGTCAGGACGGTGGAGATGCCGTCGATCGCGGTGCCCATGAGCTGGGCCTCCAGCCCGCGCGGGTTGACGGCCGTACCGACGTCGGCGGCCATCACCACCCTGGTCACCCGGGGGTTCTTCGGGTCGCCGGCGTCGATCTCGACCAGGCAGGCCACGCAGGAGCCGTACTCCTCGTGGACGGCGACGCCCTGTGCCCGGCCCGCCGGCAGGGTCCGGCCCCAGTCACCGGCGGCCGCGACCTTGTCGAGCACGGCTTTGACGGACTTGTTCCTGAGGGTGGTGCGCCGGAAGGCGACCGGATCCTTCCCCAGGCTCCTGGCGACCTCGTCGACGACGATCTCCTCCGCGGCCCGCATCGTCCCCGAGTCCACCGACCGCCAGGCGCCGAGAGGGATGGCCAGGTCGACCGATCCCGAGTCCCCGGACACCCGGCCGAAGTTGTACAGGCCGTCGTCGCTGGGCAGCGGGCCGGCCGCGGTTGCGAAGGCAGGTACCACCGCGTTGCCGGCACCCCCCTGAGCGGAAAGGAGGCTCGTCCCCTCGTAGGACTCGCTCACGGAGGCCATCACATGGCTGAACGCCACCACCCTGCCCCCCGCGTGGCTGGCCCGGATCCGGTGGTGGCTCGCAGGGCGCATCCGGCCGTGCCGGATGTCGTCGGCGCGGCTCCACATCAGCTTGACCGGCCGGCGTGCCGCCTTCGAGATCAGGGCCGCCTCGATCGCGGCGTCGTGGTTCAGCCGTCGGCCGAAGGAACCGCCGCCCCGTATGACATGGACCTTCACCTTCGCAGCGGGCAGCCCGACCGCCGAGGCGATGCTGTCCCGCGCGTCCATCGGCGTCTGCGAGGAGAACCAGATCTCGGCGCGGTCCGTGCGCACGTCCGCGACCGCCGTCAGCACCTCCATGGGGGCGTGGCTGACGAACGCGAACTCGAACTCGCCCTCCGTCTGCGTCGATCCGCGCGGCGGGGTGCCGAGCCGTGGGACGGCGGCCCGCAGCCGCGAGCGGATCTCGGCATCGGAGAGCGACGCGAGCGGACCTGGTGCCCAGGTGATCCGCAGGGCGTCCCGCGCCTGGAAGGCGTGGTGGAAGGAGTCCGCCACGACGGCGACCCCGCCGGCGGCCTTGACGACGGCGTGGACGCCGGGCATCGCGCGTGCCGCCCGGGAGTCGACCGAGACGAGCTTCCCGCCGAGCGTCGGCGGCCGGGCCACCACGGTCGGCTTCGCCCCGGCCACCGCAAGGTCCCCGGCGTACTCGGCCTTGCCGGTGACGATGTCACGGGCGTCGATCCGGGTCGTCGGTCGCCCGATCACACGGTGCCGGGATGCGGGCTTGGGTCGGCTCGACACGGTCGGCCGGGTGATCCGGGCGGCGCTCGCGGTCAGCGAACCGAAGGTGGCCGACCGCCCGTCCGGTGCGAACACCCGGGTGTTCCTCGTGTACAGGAACCGCGCGGGAAGACGCCATTGCCTGGCCGCCGCGGTCACCAGCTTGGCGCGCGCCAGGGCGGCCAGCTCACGGGCCGGACCGTACAGCGAACTCACCGAGCTCGAACCGCCCGTGAACTGGTTGCCCCGGGAACGGGCGCCGGCGAGCGGGATCTCGACGTCGGCGATCCGGGCGTCCAGCTCCTCGGCGATCATCATGGCGACCGCGGTGGTGACGCCCTGGCCGACCTCGACGCGCGGCAGTCGTACGACGACCTTGTTGGCCTCGGTGACTTCGAGGACCAGCATCTCCTCGTCGGCGCCGGTCACCAGGACGTCGGAGGAGCGGCGCGGCGACGGCGCGGTGGGCTCGGCGCCTTCCGCCGGCGCCGCGTCACAGCCGAGCGGCGCGGCGACGGTCAGCGTGGACGCGGCGAGCGAGTAGACCACGAACTTCCTGCGAGACCACTGGCGGGCCAATGAACGCTCCTCTCCGAGTATCCAGGCCGTTCGACTGGTAGGAGGGAGCAGCGCTCTTCGGGGTTGCCCGCGGGAACCGATCCGCGCGGATGCCCGCCTGCGGGAGCCGATCCGCCCGGATGCCCGCCTACGGGAGCCGATCCGCCCGGATACCCGCCTACGGCAGCACCCGCTCGCTTTCCCTGCGCGTGAGGACCCCCTCCAGCCAGGCCAGCAGGTCGGCCTCGACTTCGGCGCGGTTGGTCTCGTTGAACAGTTCGTGCCGCGCTTCGGGGTAGACCCGGTAGGTGATGTCGGTGAGCCAGGCCTGCCGGTAGCGGTCGACGACCAGATCACTCAGCGCGAGCCCGGCGTTGAGCGGGTCCCGGTCGCCGACGAGGACGAGGACGGGAAGGTGTGCCGGGATGCCCCGGGGCCGCGCGAGGGCGGCCGAAGCGGCGGCGACCTGCCGCATCCCCTCGGCGTCGAGGCTGGAGCCGCAGAGCGGGTCCGCGAGATAGGCGTCGACGGCTGCCGGGTCACGGCTGAGCCAGTCGAACGGTGTCCGGGCGGGCTCGAAGCCCTTGTTGAGGGCGACGAGCGGGTCCCCGGTGTCGGCCGCCTGGTGGGCGATCATCACGTCGACGGCGGTGGTGCCCGCCAGGGCCAGGGCGTCGATCAGGTCGGAGTGGTGCAGTACGTACTGCTGTGCGGCGAAGGAACCGAGGCTGTGGCCGAGCAGTACCAGGGGGAGGGTGTGACGACGCAGGCCGGAAGGCGCAGACTGCCTCGGCGCTCGCTGGAGGAGACCCGGGCCCTCATGCTGGAGGCGGCGACCAAACTCGTCTGCGCCGGAACCGCCGACATTAGCGAGGCCGCGGTCTCCGCGGCACTGGCCCACGTGCGGGTCAAGCAGGTGACGGAGGAGGCCACACGCATCATCCGGGACCGGCTGGGCGACACGGCGGCACCGGCGGTCACCACGGGATCGATCTACCAGATCTGGCCGGCCCAGGCCGGCTTCCAGGCAGAACTGCTGTTCCACCTCACCTCACGGCAGGCGGAACTGGTACCGGATCTGCCCGACAGCATCCGGCGCTTCCGGGAAGCCGTCGAGCAGGGCATCACCTGGCAGGAAGCCCTCAACGACGTACTGACCGACAACCACCGCAACCACCGGGTGGACCCGATCTACCGGGTGATGCTCGGTTTCTACGCCAGCGCCGCGAACCCCCGTGTGCGTGAGGCCCTCGGGCACTACGGCGCCTCGTTCACGAAGGTGGCCTGCGAGGCGTACCAGTCCCTGCTCGACACGTACGGGCTGCGCATGCGGGCGCCCTACCAGGTCGACCAACTCGCCACCAGTACCGCGTCGTTGCTGGACGGCTTCCACATGCGGTGGATCGCCGGCTACGTGGACCTGACGGACCCGCACGGCGACGAGAACTGGACCCTGGCCACCAGGACCGCCGTCATGCTCTTCGACCAGTTCACCGAACCCGCACCGGCGGACGGCACTTCCTGAGGAACCCGGCCAGGACCAGTTCGCGGCGGAGTTGCTTCAGATGTGCGTCGTCAGCCGGCGTGGCCGAGCTGGGTGAGGGCCAGGTCGAGCATGTCGGCGAAGAAGTCGGCCGCGGTGGTGTCGATGCACAGCGGTGGTTTGATCTTGAGGATGTTGAGGTGGTCTCCGGTCGGCTGGACGATCACGCCGAGGTCGAGCATGCGGTCGCAGAGTTCGGCGGTCTCCTCCGTGGCGGGTTCCAGGTCGGCACGGTCCCGGACGAGTTCGAGGCCGAGGTAGAGGCCCGAGCCGTGAACGGCGCCGATGATGCCGTGGCGGTCGGCCAGTGCCTCGAGCCGGCCTTTCAGATGGCCACCGACCCGCGCCGCGTTGCCCTGGAGGTCCTCGTCGCGCAGGGTGTCCAGGACGGTGAGGCCCACGACACTGGAGACGGGACTGCCTCCGGTGGAGGAGAAGAAGTAGCCCTGGTCGCGGTACCGGTCCGCGACCTCCTTGGACGTGATGACGGCACCGAGGGGGTGTCCGTTGCCCATGGCCTTGGCGACACAGACGATGTCGGGCACGGCCTGCTGCTGCTCGAACCCCCAGAACCAGTGTCCCAGGCGGCCGTATCCGACCTGCACCTCGTCGGCGACGGCCAGGCCGCCGTGACGCCGCACCGCCGCGTACACCTGGGCGAGATAGCCGTCGGGCAGGGCGACTCCTCCGGCGTTGCCGTAGAACGTCTCGCCGATGAACGCTCCCGCAGGGCTGCCTGCGGCGGCCAGTTCGTCGATCACCGCGACGGCCTCGGGTGCGTAGCGCACGGCGTCCGGCCCGCGCCGGCGGCCGCGGTAGGAGTTGGGCGAGTCCACGGTGTGCACCCAACTCGGCCGGGTGGCAAGGGCGTTCGGGTTGTCCTGGAGCGAGGTGGAGACCGCGTCGGAGGCGTACGTCCAGCCGTGGTAGGCCTCGCGCAGCGCGACGACGTCGTGCAGGCCGGAGGCCCCGATGGCCAGGCGAAGGCCCAGATCCACCGCCTCTGAACCGGAGTTGACGAGGAACACCGTGTCCAGAGGGTCGGGGAGGAGAGCGGCGAGGCGCTCGGTGAACTCCACCACGGAGGCGTAGTGGAAGCGCGAGTTGGTGTTGAGCCGCCGCAACTGCCGGGAGACCGCCTGCTCGACGCGGGGGTGGGCGTGGCCCAACGGCGTGACGTTGTTGACGATGTCGAGGTACGACCGGCCGTCGGTGGACAGCAGATGGTGGCGCCAGCCCCGTTCGATACGCGGAGGGTCGGCGTAGTAGTGCCCCTGCACGGTGGCGAACGCGGCGGCACGCCGGTCGAGCAGGTCCGTCTCGGGCGTACGGCCGGATTCGGCCGGGAGGCCGAGGAGCGGGGCGGGGTCGGCGGTGAGCGCGAGCCAGCCGGCGGCGTACTCGGGACGCACCAGGCGCGGGGCGGCGGGCCCGTCGGCGTCGCGCAGCGCGACATGGACCGCGGCACCGGAGGTGAGGTGGGTGAGGTCCTCGCCCGCGCGCACCGTCGCACCGGTGGCGACCACGGGCCGGACCGTGCGGGGGAAGGACAGCGACAGCACCTGCGCACCGTAGGCGAGTTCCACGTGGCCCGGCGCCGCGGCGAGGACCTTCCCCGCGGCGGGCGCCTGCACCACGACATCCCGGCCGAGCCAGAGGTCGGTTCCGGTGGGCACCGTGGCGGTGGACACCGCCGACAGCGCCGGTGTCCCGGTGAGTCGCGCACGGGCGTACCGGGTGGCGACGGCGGCCGCTCCGTCCGCGAGCGCCGAGGCCACCAGCCGGGCCTCGGTGCCGGCGTCCGTCCAGGCGCCCTGGTCCATGGAATCGGCGTCGGTGGACAGGTCGAGGAGGGTGATGTCGGCGGCGGCGAGGTCCCGCAGGAGGGGGCGCAGCGGCGCATGGGCGCCCCGCTGGAGTGGGCGTACTGGCGTGTCGGCGACCCGCCGGAGTGGGCGTACTGGCGTGTCGGCCGACGCGGTCCGGGCGGGCACGGCTGCCGTTCCGGTCGCGTCCTGGACGAGGCGGATCATCACCGGCAGGGGCAGCGAGGTGGCCTGTTCGAAGATGCGCCATTCGTGGTCGAGCGCGGCCGTGGCGTAGGCGTTGTCCCCGTCGACGGCGGCCTGGTGCCGCCCGCTGGCCACCAGGACGGCGGCGCGCAGCACCACGAGCGGCCACACCGCCTCGGCCTCCTCGGGAGAGAGCGGGCGAACGGCGTGGAAGGCCCGGACGGCCGGCAGCACATGGTGAGGCTCGATGCCGTCGTGGTGGAGCATCGAGGACAGAGACACGGCGAGTTCGCCGACCGCCCAGCTCGTGGTCACGTCACCGAAGTCGATGACCCCGTCCGGCATCGGCGGACGGCTGCCGGGCGAGCGGACCAGGTTGTCGTCGGTGAGGTCCAGGTGCACGGCCTGCGACGGCAGCGCCGCGGCGAGCTCGTGGACGTGCGCCCACGCCTCGGCGGTCGCGGTCCGGACGGCGGTGCGCCGGTCGGGTTCGTCGATGTGCCCGGCGAGCCTGGCGACGACACGGTCGGCGTGCCGCGGGTCCCACTGGAGCACGCGGTCGAGGCCCGGGTGCCGGAAGTCGCGCAGGGCGGTGCTGACCTTCCCTGCGATCGTGCCCATGGCGGCCACGGTGCCGGGTGACAGATGCCGTGGTCCCGAGAGCGTGCCGCCGGCCAGGTGGCGCAGCAGGCGCGCGACGGCCGGACCGCTCCCGGTGTCCACCGTCGTCCGCCGCGGGGAGCCGTCGGGGCGGCGCAGGACCGTGGCGATGCGCAGCTCCGGGCAGGCCGAGGCGATCAGGTCGGCTGCCGCGTCCTGGGCTTCGATCTCCACTGGGCCGAAGGCGGGGTTGGCGATCTTCAGAACGGCCGCGGGCGTCCCGTCACCGGTGTGCAGCAGGAAGTTGGCGTCCTGCTGGCTGCCCAGCGACTGCGCGCGAGCGGTGACGCCGAGGTGCTCGGCGGCGATGAGCTCGGCCTCGGCCGGCGCCACGCGGGGTACGGGAAGGGCGTCCTCGGTGAAGAAGTCGATCGTGCGGTGCTCGTCGGGCAGCATGCGGGGGTTCCTCGGCTGGTGTGAACGGACAGGGCTGGACTTCTCGGCTGCCTCAGTCGACGTGCCACAGGAAGCGGTGGGTGTGAATCCCGAAGTAGGGGAAGTTCTCCACGGACGCGACCCCCTCGACGGGCCGCACGACGTCGTTGATGAAGTCCAGCAGGTCCCGAGGCTGAGGGCACACCACTTCCGCGAACAGGTCGAAGCCGCCGGCCGTCAGGACCGTGTAGACGACTTCGTCATGCCGGGACAGCTCATCGGCGACCGCCCGGGGATCGCCGTCGATGCGCAGGCCCAGGAGTGCCATCGTCTGCCGGCCCATGGTCATCGGATCGGTCACTCCGACGACCTGGACCGCCTTGGCGTCGATCAGCCGCTGCAACCGCAGCCGCGCGGCCGAGGGCGACAACCCCACCTTCGGCCCCAGATCGGCGTAGGGAATCCGCCCGTCGACCTGTAGCTCCCGCAGGATGGCCCGGTCGATGTCGTCCATGCAGCACCTCCCACTCCTGCACGAACGGCAGGAGTCACGCGTGTTTCCAGCACGATGACCGATTTCCGCGCTCGATTCAAGTGTCAGTACGACAGAATCGAGCGAAGAGCAGGTGCGCGCCGACAGCGGCGCTCAACCGACGTGACCGCAGGTTCCAGTCCTTGAGTCCCAACTGCGTCCCTACACCGCCTCGGACGGCCGGCGACGCTGGAATGTCGGCGCCGTGCACGAAGGCACTGCACCTCCGGGCGCAGTGCGGTGTTCAGGTGGTCTGACGGCGGTGGCGATGCTGGGCGTGTTGACACTGGAAGCCGGCATCCTCAGGGGCACTGGGAGCCGCGCTGTCGGCGGTGCATCCGCCGTCATCCTGCTGGGGCCGCCTGAGCGAGGCTCTCCGTGCGGGCCGGGCCCGAAGGCTGGGTGAAATGACGGGCGGCGGCCGGCAGGAGGACCACGAGGGCGGCCGGTGCGGCGAAGGCGAGACGGAAGTGGCCGGTGGAGCCGAGGAGTCCACTGACGGCACCACCGGTGAGGACACCGACGTAGTTGAAGAGGTTCAGGCGGGCCAGGACCGCCTCCGATGCCGCGGGACGCAGCCGTGCGGCGGAGGCCAGGCACAGCGGAGCCAGGACGGACGCTCCCAGGCCCGCCGCCCCGGCCGCGAGAACGGCGAACGGCCAGCTCGGCGCGGCGGCCAGGCCTGCCAGGGCGCCTGCGGTGAGCAATGACGCGGTGCGCACGACGGCGACCGCCCCGCGCCGCCGTACGAGCCGATCGGCGCCGGCACGGCCGATGACCGTACCGGCCTGGTAGGCCGCGTAGGCCAGCGGCGCCACCGTCAGGGCCGCGGCGAGGGTCTGCCGAAGGTAGACCGCCGACCAGGCCGAGACGGTGGATTCGACCACGTAGACGACCAGGAGAACGCATCCGAACGGAATGAGCCGGACCCACACGCGGCGCCCGAGCGGCGCCTGCGGGACGGCGTCCGAGGGCCCTTGGGTGGCTGGGAGGGCGTAGGTCCGCAGACAGACGGCGAGCAGCAGGACGACGCCTGCCTGCAAGGTCAGGCCGGCGGCCACGGACCACCCCAGCCGGGCCACCCCTGCGGTGAGCAGCGCCGCGGCCACGCCACCCACGCTCCATGCCGTGTAGAACGAGCCGAAGATGCTGCGCCCGTAGGCGCGTTCGATCTCGGCGGCCCGGGTGTTGGCGCTGACATCGAGGGCTCCGACAGCGAGCCCGAAGAGGAGGTAGGCGCCGGTGACGGCGAGCTGACCAGGGGCCCAGCCGATCAGCATCAGTGCGGCGACGGCCGTCAGCATGGCGCCGCGCATGGTGGCGACGGGACCGGCGCGGCGGATCGCGGCCAGGCCCAGGAAGCTGCCGACCCCTGCCGTCAGGGCCACCGCGACCAACAGGGCGGTCGTCAGGAGCGGAGCCAGTTGCAGGTGTTCCGTCACGGCGGGGACGGTCGTGTACACGGCGGCGACACAGGCGCCCTGCGCGGCGAACACGACGGTCGCGGCCCGCCGGGCGCCGACCTTGGAGACTGGGCGCCCGAACGGCGTCTCGCATGATGCATCAAGGGACATGTGCCTTCGCGCCTTCGATCCTGTGCGTATGGAGAGGGTCGGCGGGTCAATGCGATGGGGATTTCGGAAACCGTAGCCAGGTGTGGAAGGGCGCGCGCAGGACGCCAGGGGCCGTACAGGGGACTCGGGGGGCCAGGTCCGCGACCGGTCCTGCCCGGCTGCCTACAGTGGTGGCCGAGGAGAAGGTGAGTGCGATGTCCCTTGCCCCCGACCCGGCGAGCCCGCCGGGGACCAGCCGCAGCACATCGGCGACGATCCAACCCAACATTCTGCGCCATCTCGTCGCGGTCGCCGACGCGCGCGGCATCGACCTGCGGCCCCTGCTCAAGCAGGTCGGGCTGGACGAGACCGTCATGCGCTCCGCCGCGCTGAGGGTGTCCTACCGGCAGGGCAGCGCGGTGATCCGTCGCGCGCTGGAGCTCACCCAGGACGAGCACCTTGGGCTGAAGGTCGGTGCGGCACAGCATCTGACCGCGTGGGGCCTGCTCGGCTTCGCCCTGATGGCCGACGACACTCTGCGGCACGCCATCGAGACAGGGGTGAAGTACCAGAACCTGTCCGGGGCGATGGTGGTGTGGTCTGCCGGTACGAGCAAGGAGGACGACGCCTTCGTGCTGCGCGCCGACCTCCCGGACCCGGCCATCGACCCTGCTGTCGCCGTCTTCCTGATCGAGGAGGGGCTCGCCTCCGTGATCACGCTGTCCCGGCTGTCCGTCGGCCCGGCCTTCGCGCCGAAGGTGGTGGAGTTCGCCTTCCCTCCGCCGCGCCGGAGCGACCTGCACGGTGCCCTGTTCGGCTGCCCGGTCCGTTTCGGCGCCCCGGCCAACCGCATGGTCATCGACCGCGCGTGGGCCCGGGCTCCGATGCCCGGCCGGGATCCGGTGGCCTACGCGTCGACCCTGGAGATGCTCGACGCGCAGATGGCCGCGCGCCGTGGCCTCCAGGACCTGCTGGAGGTTCTGGAGATTTCCGTCGCCCAGAGCCTCCCGGTGATCCCCTCGTTCGCCGAGCAGGCACGACGGCACGCGACGAGCGAACGGACGCTGCGTCGCCGGCTGGCCGACTGCGGCACGACGTACGAGGCACTTGTCGAGGGAGTGCGCCGGGAACGCGTCGAACAGCTGCTGCTGCGCCCCGAACTGACCTTGCGTGACATCGCCCGCCGGGCCGGGTTCTCCGACGAACGCGCACTGCGCCGCGCGGTGCACCGCTGGCACGGCACCTCGCCGGTCCATCTGCGCGAGCAGATGCGTTCGGATCGCCTCTGAGTCCCGAGTCCCCGATCCTGAGTCCTGAGTCCTGAGTCCTGAGTCCTGATGCACGCGAGAGGCCCTGGGTCAGCGGGTGCGGATCCAGACCGTCTTCTCCCGGGTCCACTGGTCGAAGGCGTTGGTGGACTTCTCCACACCGCCGAATCCGGACTGCTTCCAGCCGCCGAAGGGCGTGGTGATGTCGCCCTCGCTGTAGGCGTTCACGGAGATCACACCGGCCTCGATACCGCGTGCCAGCCGAAGCGCGCTGTCGAGGTCCCGGGTCCAGACGGACGCGGCGAGCCCGTACTCGGTGGCGTTGGCCATGCGTACCGCCTCGTCCTCCGAGGTGAAGGTCTGAACGGTGACGACGGGGCCGAACAGTTCCCTTACGAGGACGTCGCTGCCGTCGAAAGCGCCGGTGATCACGGTGGGCGGATAGTAGGCGCCGCGCGGAGGCAGCCCGTGGGGCAGTCCCCCGGTGTGGATCCGGGCCCCACCCGCCCTGGCCGCGTCCACCGCTCCCGCGACCCGGTCGAAGGCGGCACGGTTGATCAGCGGACCCAGCTGTGTGCGCGGGTCGGCCGGATCACCGATGACGAGTTCTCCCGCCGCGGCCGTGAACCGCTCCAGGACCTCCTGTGCGATGTCGCGGTGGACCAGGACACGCGAGCCGGCCGTGCAGTTCTGCCCCGTCGTCAGGAACGCGGCCTCGATCATGTTGTCGATCAGCTCGTCCCCGTGGTCGAGCGCATCGGCCATCAGCACCTGGGGGCTCTTGCCGCCCATCTCCAGTGAGACCCGCTTGAAGTTGCTCTCGGCGGCGTCCTTGAGGATGCGGCGGCCGGTCGTGGTGGACCCGGTGAAGGAGAGCGCCCCCACAAGAGGGTCACGGGCAAGGGCCGCCCCGGCTTCGCGGCCGTACCCGGGCAGGACGGTGAGCACCCCGTCGGGCAGTCCCGCCTCGGCGGCGAGCGTGGCCAGGTGCAGGGCCGAACGCGGGGTCGCCTCGGCCGGCTTGACCAGCAGACAGTTGCCCGCGGCCAGGGCGGGCCCGACCTTCCACGCGGTCATGGCCAGCGGGTAGTTCCACGGCAGGATCGCCGCGACCACCCCGACCGGCTCGCGGATCATGAGACCCAGCCCGTCCGGGCCGCTCGGCGCGACACGGCCGAAGACCTTGTCGGCCGCCTCGGCGAACCAGCGGATCGACTCGATCGCGCCCGGAACGTCCCCCGTACGGCACTCCGTGATCGGCTTGCCCGCGTCCTCACTGTCCAGACGGGCGAGGATCTCGGCTTCGCGTTCCATCAGGCCGGCCAGCCGCACCAGCACGGCACTTCGTTCGCGGGCCGGCAGCCGCGCCCACACCCCCGCGTCCCAGACCTGCCGGGCCCGCTCGGCGGCCTTGGCGACGTCGTCGGCGCTCGCGGCGGGCAGGGTGGTGACCGGCTCCCCGGTGGCGGGGTTGACGACATGCAGCATCCCGTTCGTGGTCATGCTTCCTCCACCAGCTCCCAGCGGCCGTCGGTCCGGCGGGCCAGTCCGCGGCTGCGGAGTTCCTCCAGATAGCGGGCCATGCCTCGATCACCGCGCTTGCGGAACAGCGGAAAGACCTTGGGCAGCAGGTTCGGTGCGAGCATCGCGAACCGCACCAGACGGGACTCACCGGTCCGGGGATAGGCCTCGAGGCGGGGCTTGTCCAGCAGGCTCACCACTGCTGCGACGACGTCGGCGGGCTGCTGCGGGGGATCCTGGAACTGCATGGAGTTCCCGCCGTCCACGGCCTCCTGACGCAGCATCCGGGTGTCGGTCGCCGACGGCAGCACCGAGCCGGCCAGGATGCCCTTGCCTCTGAGGTCGAGCCCGATGGCGAGCATCGCGCCGCGCAGGCCGAACTTGGAGGCCGTGTAGATCGGGGTCTCGCCGAGGGGGAAGATCCCGCCCAGGGAGACGGTGGTGACCACCCGGGCATCCGGCGAGGCCTGAAGCAGGGGGATCGCGATCCTCGTGGTGATCAGCGGGGAGGTCAGATTGAGGGTGATCTCCCGCTCGATGCTCTCGACGCTGCGGACGTCGAAGCGTTCGGCGCTGGTCATACCGACGTTGTTGACGAGGACATCGAGGCACCCGTAGTCATCGGCGACCAGCTCGAACAGCCGCTCCACCTGGGCGCGATCTATCAGATCGCAGCCGATCCCCCGGTGCCCGGCACCCGGAAGCCCGGCGGCGACCTTCTCGGCCCGGGCCTCGTCGATGTCGACGACGACGACCCGGGCGCCGCCGACGGCGAAGCGGCGGCACATTGCACTGCCGATACCACCCGCGCCGCCGGTGACCAGCATGACCTTGTCGGTGAAGTCGAACCCGCTCATGCCCTCGCCTCCGCGCGTCGCGGGGTACGTGTCGTCGACGGCGCCCGGCCCTCGGTACGCCAGCCCATCTCCCCCGCGACCTTGCCCAGGTACTTCACGAAGGCTCCGCTCTCGACGTAGCCGGTGTGGCGGGGCGATGCGACGAACTTCAGCCCGCCGGACAGATCCGGGCGGTCGGCGCGGATCATGCGGGCGAACCGCTCCGCGTTCGGCGGCCGGTGCCGCGCGTCGTGGAGGTATGCGGCGATCATCTGCGCCTGGGTGTCGAAGAGCTGGTACGCACCGGAGTTGGTCTCCACGAAGCCGACGCCGAACAGGCCCTGGTGCTCGCGCGAGAACGACGACAGGTAGAGGTCCGGGTGCTGCTCGTCTCCGAAGTACTGCTGCGCGACCGGCACTTTGTGGACGTACCCGGTGGCCAGCAGGACGAGGTCGAAGTCGTCGCTCGTGCCGTCGGTGAAGTGCACGGTCCGGCCCTCGGCGCGGGCGATGCCGGGCTTGGCCGTGATGTCCCCGTGCTGGAGGTGGTGGATCAGCATCGAGTTGATGGCCGGGTGGGTCTCGAACAGCTTGTGGTCCGGCTTCTGCAACCCCAGCCGCGTCGGATCGCCGTTGAGGACCCGCAGAAGGGCGCCGAAGACCCGCTGGGCCAGCCACATCGGCAGGTGCGGCCCACTGTCGGCGATGGTGTCCACCGGTCGGCCGAACAGGTGCTTGGGGATGAACCAGTACCCGCGCCGCATGCTGATCACCGCGTGGTCCGCGGTCCGGGCCGCATCGCACGCGATGTCACATCCGGAGTTCCCCGCCCCCACGACCAGGACTCGTTTGCCCCTCAGCTCCTCCGCGCTGCGATAGCCGACGGTGTGCCGGACCTCCCCGCTGAACTCCCCCGGCAGCTCTGGGACGTTGGGGTGCCACTGCGAGCCCGTGCACACCACGACCTGCCCGTGCACGCTCTCCCGGCCGTCGGACCGGGTGACCGTCCAGGTGCCGTCCGCGTTCTTCTCGACTCGTCCGACCTCGACGCCGAACTCGATGCGGTCCGTCAGCCCGTAGGCATCGGCGAAGGACCGCAGGTACGAGAGGATCTGCCGGTGCGGCGGGTAGTCCGCGAAGTGGCCGGGCATCGGGAACCCGCCGAATCCCGACAGGGTCCTGCTGGAGATGAAGTGGGCCGACTCGTACATCGGGCTTCCGGGATTGTCGATGTCCCAGATACCGCCGGGCCCGGTGTGCCGCTCGAGATGCGTGTACGGCAGCCCCCGCTCCGCCAGAGCCCGCGCGACCGCCAGCCCGGCAGGTCCCGCCCCGATCACACACGTGTCCAACTGGCTGTCCTTCACGGGCCCGCCTCCTCGTTCGTCCCGCTTCACGGTGCGGGTGCTGGAGGAAAACGTATGCACCCACCGTTCGACGAACACTGACTCGGGCGGCCACGAACCGGACCCCGGCGGCCGCGCCACCAGGGCATCCGTGTGCACGAGGGCTGACCTGTACGGCGTCGGCCGCCAGATCCGACGTCGAGCCGACGACGGGACGTGCTCCTGCTGGAAGAGCGGGATGCCGCGGGTGACGAGGCCGTCCCGTTCCGGCAGCGCACCCTGAAGGCGCGCCTGATCGCGATGCTTCTTGCTGCGGGCTTGGACGTACACCTCGCGCACGGCTTCCGGCTCGCCCGGGCATAGCTCGCCGACGCCGATTCCGATCGTCAGAACGCAGAAGTCGGCCCCGCGCACGCGGGAATTCCTTGTGTCCAACCTGCGTCCAGAACGCGTCCTGGGCGGACAAGTCAAGCCGGCTTCCGCGCGATCGCTCCAGCTCGGCAATGAGCGATGGACGCGCGAGCAGCGGATTCGCCTTCCACCGCGCACAGCCCGCGCCGCCCCCGAGGGGGATGTGCGGACCTGGACCGTGGACCAGGCCCGCGCCCTGCGCGTCTCGCGCCGCCGGGCTCCCGCCCGACACGCCTGGCGGGTGGTCCGGCGGAGGCGGTGCCACTCGCCCCGCCAGGCGGGCGGGTCCCCGTCGATCCGGTGGCGGCCCCGTCGGCGATCTAGCGGGGGGACCCGGTGTGCTCCCGCACAGTCGCCGTCCCGCTCGCCGTCGCCCCGGCCCCCGGCTCGGCATCCTTCTTCGCGAACCCGCGCCGGCCAGGCAGGACCGCGAGGACGATCAAAGTCCCGGCAGCCATGATGATCCCGCCGATGAGACTGGTCTGGGCGACTCCGTGGGCGAAGGCCTGGTGGACGGCGTCCACGGCGGCCCGGGCCTGCTGGGGCCCGGCAGAGGGATCCTGCGCGACCCGCTGCGCGACGGCCAGGCCGGCGCCGACCGAGTCCTTGGCGGTCTCCATCGCCTCCGCGGGGAGCCGGTTGCCCACCAGATCGGTCAGCTCGTCCCGGTAGGCCGTGCCCAGCAGCGAGCCCAGCACCGCGATGCCCAGCGCCCCGCCCAGCTCGAGCGCGGTGTCGTTGACACCGCCGCCGACGCCCAGCTCGGACTCGGGGAAGGAGCCCATGATCGTGTCGGTCGCCGGGGAGATGGCCAGTCCGAGCGCGAGGCCCAGCATCATCAGCGGCACCAGGAAGTCCCCGTACGTCGACCCCTTGTCGATCTGGGTGAGCAGGAACATGCCCGCCGTACCGATCGTCAAGCCGGTCACGGCCATCACCCTCACCCCCAGCTTCGGGGCGAGCACCCCGGTCACCGCGGACCCGAGGAACACCGCTCCGCCCAGCGGCAGCAGCCGTAGGCCTGTGTCCAGGGCGTCGTAACCGAGGACGAACTGCATGAACTGCGTCGCGTAGTAGAGCACGGCGAACATACCGAAGAAGAAGAACATCACCGTGAGCATCGAGCCGGTGAAGGGCCGCAGCGCGAACTTCCGGACGTCCAGCATCGGGTGCGGGTGCCGCAGCTCCCAGGCGACGAAGGCGACCAGACCGACACCGGCGACCACGGCGGCGGTGACGGGGCCGACGCCCCAGCCGGCGTGCGGGCCCTCGATGGCGGCATAGATCAGGGAGCCGATGGTCACGATCGACAGCAGACCACCGACGTAGTCGATCCGGCCCATGCCCTCCGCCTTGGACGGCGGTACCAGGGCGAGCGCGCCGAACACGGCGAGGACGGCGATCGGCACGTTGATCAGGAAGGTCGAGCCCCAGGCGTGGTCCTCAAGCAGCCAGCCGGAGACCAGCGGGCCGACGGCCACCGCCACCCCGGAGGTCGCGGCCCAGGCGGTGATGGCCTTGGACCGCTCGCTGCGGGGGAAGGTCGCGACCACCAGGGACAGCGTGGCCGGCATCACGACCGCGGCACCGATACCCATGATCGCGCGGGCCACGATGACCAGCGCGGTCTCGTCGACCAGGCTCCCCATCACCGAGCCGCCGGCGAAGATCAGCAGGCCCATTACCAGCGCGCCACGCCGGCTGTACTTGTCGCCGATCGCGCCCAGCACCAGCATCAGCGCCGCGTACGGAACGGTGTAGCTGTCGACGACCCATTGCAGATCACTGCTGCTCAGGCCCAGGTCGGTGGTCATGTCGGGGGCGGCGACGATCAGCGACGTGTTCGCCATCACCGTGATCAGCAGGCTCAGGCACAGCACGAGCAGCGCCCACCAGCGCCGCGCGTAAGGCCCGGTCATCTTCTCCACGGGGGTGTTCACAAGGAAGGACATCAGTAGCTCCTGAGGGGAACGGGGCGGACGCGCGGGATCACTTGACTGCCCGTGAGGCGAGCGGGCGACGGGCTGAGACCTCGGCCCTCGAAGATCACGCTGTGGCCCCTTGTCGGCGTCCCTCGGTGATCCCCCGGAGGGCGGCGTCGGTGTCGGCGATGGCCAGTTTCTTGTTGATGTCGATGCCGGCGAGTGCGCCGGCCGCTGCGGAGGCCCCGACCTGGGCGGCCGGATCGGTAACGTTGCCGGCCACCCACACACCCGGCACCTCGGTGGCGCCGTCGGCACCGGAGGCGAAAGTGCGGCCTGTGGGCAGGTCCTGCACCGGCAGGTTCAGGCCTTCCAGGCCGTGGGTGCGGGCCTGCATCTGCGGGACGACCCCGAGGACGCGGCGGGCCACGACCTGGCCGTCGGCCAGGCGCACCCCGGCGAGGGCGCCGTCCTCATCGCTGAGGACCTCGGTGACCGGGGTGTCGATGACGCGGATGCCGCGGGCGGCGAAGCGGGCGCGGCTGTCCTCGTCGAGGTCGGTGCCGTGGGTGAAGTAGGTCAGGTCCTCGGTCAGTTGACGGAACAACAACGCAGGGCCGATGGAGGCCGGGCCGGTGGCGAGGACGCCGATGGGCTCGTCGCGCACCTCCCAGCCGTGGCAGTACGGGCAGTGCACCACGCTGTGTCCCCAGTGCTCGGCGAGGCCGGGCACTTCCGGCAGCACATCCTTCACGCCGGTGGCGACCAGGATGCGGCGGGCGGTGATGCCGCGGCCGTCGGCCAGGGTGACGGTGAACCGCAGGTCCCCGTCCGCCGACGGGGCGGCAGGCTCGGCCGAGGCCACCTGGCCGTGGATGACGCGTCCGCCGTACTGGCGCACCTGCTCCCGGCCCCGTCGAAGGAGTTCGGACGGCGGGGTGCCGTCCAGTGCGAGGAGGCCGTGCACGGCCTCCGCGGGCGCGTTGCGCGGGGAGCCGCTGTCGATCACGACGACCGAGCGGCGGGAGCGGGCGAGGATCAGTGCACCGTTCAGCCCCGCGGCGCCCCCGCCGATCACCACCGCGTCGACGGTCCCCTCGGGCAGAGCGTCGCTCGCGTACGGAGGAGTCGCCGCAGCCACGGCCTCCTGCCTTTCCTGATCAGTCATGGTTCGGTCAGTCCTTCGAGTTCTGGGTGGTTGGAGGGAGGAGCCGTTCAGGAAGCGCAGGATGCGGGCGGCGACCGTCTTGGGCTGTTGTGAAGAGTCCGGCCCGGTTCGCCGGGGTCGTTCGTGATGTACAGATCCAGTACGTCGATGAACGCCGTCGCCGGGATCGCGAGGATCAGAGCGTGCTTTATCGGCCTGGAGGGCATCGCAACGCCAGGTCGGCACGCAGCCTGTCCGGTGAGCCCAGGACGTTGTGTACTAAACAGTCAGAAACCTAAGCGGTTCTGTACCGAGTTGTCAAATACGGCGGGCCAACCCTCGCCCACCATGGCGATGCCTGGAATGCCGAGAACGGACTTCTTGGTGATCGCACGCCTGGTAGGCAGCAGCAATGCGCCGACCAGGGCGGGGCACCTGCATACGCCCGCGAGCATCACGGCCTGCTGGGGCCGTGCTCGCTGCACCTCCACCAGCGCCTCTGACCAGGCCGGACAGCGTGAACTGCACACTGCACGCGGCCGGAGGCGGTCTCGTAGATCGCGGCGCGCAGCGGGGCGTACAGGATGATGCCGGGGTCGTGCCGGAACATGGTTTCCGCGATGACGTGGGGGTGCGGTCGGCGGTGTATGCCTGCACCCGTGCAAGGTCACCTGTTGCGGTCACTTCGACGAGTTCGGCGAAATCGACGGCGGGCACCGGCGATTCGTGGCGCCGGCGGACGTCGTCGAAGGAGTCGTTCGGGGTCGATGACAAGGGCGGTTGACGAGGTGGGGAACGGCCTGGGTCATGGCTCTTTCCCATGCCTGGAGGGGATGGGCGGCGGGTGCCGACAGCTGCTGGTTCAGGTCAGGCCGCGTCGAGCAGGATCCGTGCCATCTCGTCGGGGCGCTCCAAGGCGGAGAAGTGGCCGGTGCGGGGCACGGTGATGCGGTGGACGTCCGTCAGCGCGTTGGCCACACGGTCTCGTTCGGCGGGCCGGGACCAGTCGTTCTCGCTGTAGACGAGGGTGACGGGTGCCGACACGCGGGCATAGCGTTCGCGGGCCCGGTCGAATCCCTTGAGGCTGCGGAAGATTCCCCGGGCCACCTTGTCGTAGCCCTTGCGGCGGCCGCTCCTCAGCAGCTCGGTGATGAAGTCCTCGGGCAGCTTGGTCTTGTCGACGTAGCCGCCACGCAGAATCGCGCGAAAGACGGGCCGCGGCTCTTGGGTGGCGAAGAAGGGGCCCACCACGGGCATCCGCACGCTCGAGATGATGAGTCGGGCGATCCAGTTTCCCCGCTCCCCGCCCTGGGGGTAGTCGTAGCTGTTGAACGCCACGACCCGGCTGACCCGGTCCTTCAGGTCGATCGATGCCGACAGGGACAGGGCGCCCCCGAGCGATTCGCCCGACAGGGCGACGTCGTGCAGGTCCAGTCCACGGACGAACTCAACGACGGCGGCACGCAGTTGCGGCTCCTCGTACTGTGCGCCGGGGACGATGTCGGACCATCCCATCCCGGGCAGATCCAGCGCGTAGACCGTGTAGTGGTCCCACAGCAGCGGGATCACCCGCTGGAAGTAGTCGAGTTGGCCGCGCACGGTGTGCAGCAGCACGAGGGCGGGGCCGGTGCCCACCGTGTAGTAGCGAAGCCGCGAGCCATCGGACCGGGTGAAGAACCGCACCTCGCCGCGGCCGTTGCTCCAGGTTCTCGCGTACGTCGCGTCGGGAGACTCGTTGCGTTCCATGGTTCCGCCCTCTTCGGTGAGGTGAATGCCCAACTACCGGCATTCACACTGTTTGACTGGTTCGTGACGTTGATCAGGTGCAAAGCAGTGCGGTCGCCCCCTCGGTCACGAGGGCTCCTGAGCCGGGTCGGAGATGGCGTCGGGCCCGATGCCGGGGGCGGTGGCGGTGAGGGGGAGCAGCACCTGGAAGCGGGTGTCGCCGGGGACGGACTCGACTTTCAGGTCGCCGTGGTGCTTGTTGACGACGATCCGCCAGGAGATGTCCAGCCCCAGCCCGGTGCCCTCGCCGACCGGCTTGGTGGTGAAGAACGGGTCGAAGATCCGGCCGCGGACCTCGGCCGGCACTCCCGGGCCGGTGTCGCGGAACTCCACGAGCAGCCGGTCGTGTTCGAGGGCGGTCCGGACGGTCAACGTCCCTTCGCCGCCCGCGCTCTTGATGGCGAAGACCGCGTTGTCGATCAGGTTGGTCCACACCTGGTTCAGCTCGGCCGGGTAGGCCGGAATCCTCGGCACCGAACGGTCGTACTCCTTCACGACCTTGACCTGGGGACCGGTCTTGCCCGACAGCATCAGCAGCGTGCTGTCGAGGAGTTCGTGGACATCGACGACCTGGTAGGGCGCGCGGTCCAGCTGCGAGTACTGCTTGGCGGCATCGACGAGGTGCGAGATACGGGTCGTGGACTCCTCGATCTCGGACATCAACAGCTCGGTCTCGACCGTGTAGGTGAGCCACCCGATGGCACTCGGCAGGATCTCCTCCCGGTCGCATGCCGCCGCGATCTGCTCCAGCCACTCGACGTCGAGACCGCCCTGCACGAAGGTCGGCGCGATCTGCCAGCCGTCCCGGACACCGTGGTCGTCAAGCCAGTCGGCGAGTGCGTCCTCGCGGTCGGACGCTTCGAGCGGGCTCAGTGGCGGCGCCTTGGAGACCCGCTCGGCCGTACGCTCCTGGAGGTCGACCAGGGCCTTCAGGGCATCGCCGTCGTAGGGGCCCGAGGCGATGACGCCGAGCTTGTTGCGCATGTGCGCGACCCGGTCCCTGAGTGACGCGGTGGCCCGTACGGCCGCCGCGGCCGGGTTGTTGAGCTCATGAGTGAGACCCGCGGACAACGAGCCCAGCGCCAGCAGCCGTTCGCGCTGTCCGACGGCCCGCTGAAAGGTCTGCGAACCGAGGAAGAGCCCCTCCAGGAGATGGATCGCCATCGGAAACCACTCGTGCATGAAGTGCGCGAACGCTTCGGCGGGCAGGACGAAGAACCGCGACGGCTCGGTCACCCGCAGCGAGTTCATGTACCGCTGCGGTTTCCCGTCCCCGATGTACGCCATTACGGCCCCCGCGTACACCCCTGGCTGGGATGTGCGGCTCACCTCGACGTCGTCGCCGCCCACCCGGCGCGCCATGACGACCGCGCCCTCGATCATCACGTAGAAGCAGGCCGCCGGGTCACCTTCGGCGAACACCGGCCCGGGGTCGAACAGTTCGACCCGTCCCTCGCTGCACAGCCTGTCGATCTGCTCGGCGCTGAGCTTCTCGAAGAGGAACAGTGAGCTGATCTCGGCCACGTTGCAGGGCATCCGCCGCCCGCTCATGACTGCTCCAGGTATCGGTGTACGAGCATCACGGCCATGGCTCCTTCTCCGACGGCGGACGCGACCCGCTTCGCGGACTCCGCGCGCGCGTCCCCGGCGACGAACACGCCGGGGATGTTGGTCTCCAGGTGGTATGGCGGCCGGTCCAGCTCCCAGTTGGCCGGCGGTCGCCCGTCGGGGCTGAGGTCGGGCCCGGCGAGGATGAACCCGCGCTCGTCCCGCGACACCGTGCCGTCCAGCCAGTCGGTCAGCGGGGCCGCGCCGATGAACACGAACAGCCACTGCGCGTCGACCCGTTCGGTCTGCCCGCTCGTCGTGTCGCGCAACGTCAGCTGTTCCAGGTCGTTGTCGCCGTGCGCGGCCTCGACGACCGTGTGGGCCCGCACCGAGATGTTCGGCGACTCGGCGATCTGCTGGATCAGGTAGTGCGACATCGACGCGGTGAGGTCCGCTCCGCGCACCAGCAGGGTGACCGACTTGGCGCCCCGCGACAGGTACATCGCCGCCTGCCCGGCCGAGTTGGCGCCGCCGACGATGTACACGTCGTGCCCCTGGCAGGCGGCGGCCTCGGTGAGCGCGGACCCGTAGAACACCCCGCGGCCCGACAACTCGTCGGCACCCGGCGCCTGAAGCTGCCGGTACGACACACCGGTCGCCAGGATCACGCTGTGCGCCGCGATCTGCGACCCGTCCGAGAAGCGCACGGTGCGGGCCGCGCCGTTGGCCTCCAGGCCCGTCACCTCACGGGCGGAGAGGATCTCGGCGCCGAACTTCGTCGCCTGCCGACGGGCCCGGTCGGTGAGCTGGGCGCCGGACACGCCGTCGGGGAAGCCCAGGTAGTTCTCGATCCGGGAGCTCTGTCCGGCCTGCCCGCCGGTCGCCGAGCGCTCCACGAGCACGGTCCGCAGCCCCTCCGAGCCGCCGCGGCCAGCAGCCGCCGCCCCTCGGGCTCGTCCGTCGAGTACCAGCGGTACGGCACCTGGTTGCGGGCCAGGAACTCCCGTACCTCCGACGAGCGCGCCGACCACCGGTGACCGACGACCTTCGTGCTCGGCACCGGCCGGAAGTCACTGCACCGCCACGCCTCCAGCAGGTCGTCGATCACCGGGTACAGCTTCTCCTCCGGCGGGTCCCACGGCTTGAGGAGGTAGTGGTCGAGGTCGACGACGTTGATCGCGTCGATCGCCGCGTTCGAGTCCGCGTACGCCGTCAGCAGCACGCGCCGGGCCCCCGGATACACGTCCAGGGCCTGTTCGAGGAACTCGATGCCGTTCATCTGCGGCATCCGGTAGTCGGCCAGGATCACCGCCACCAGATCACCGCGCAGCTTCAGCTCCCGCAGCGCCTCCAGCGCGGACTCGCCGGACTCCGCGCGCACGATCCGGTACGAGGCGCCGTAGCGCCGCCGCAGGTCACGGGCGACGGCACGGGACACCCCGGGATCGTCGTCCACGGTCAGGATGACGGTCCGCGCAGCATCCAAGGGCGGTCTGACGAGAGATGCTGACACCGACTGCGGTGTCTCTGGTTCGGACATGTGCGTCTCCTCGGGCGCCGCCCCGTACTGCGGGGTCAGCCGGCCAGTCGGTTGAGCTTGCGGATCTGTCCGTCGAAGGCGCGCGAGGGCACGATCCGGCGCAGGAGGCTGACACGTCTGGCCATCGGGCCGGCGGTGTACCGGAGCTTAGGTCTGGAATCGGTGGCGGCCGCGACGATCACCTTCGCTACGACGTCCGGGCCGTCGGCGTTGCGAACGGCCGTGGCCAGCACGTCCCGGGAGACCTCCCGCTGCGCGGCGTAGACCGGCAGGGGCGAGTCGGGTGCCATGCTGCTCGCCTCGAAACTCGTGCTCGTGTAGGCGGGCTCGACCAGCAGCATCCGGACGCCGTGCTCGCGCAGTTCGTGGTCGACGGACTCGGAGTAGCCCTCGACCGCATGCTTGGTGGCCGCGTAGACGGCCATGAAGGGGGCCGGGATCAGACCGAGCACCGAGGAGACGTTGACCACGCGGCCACCGCCCTGGGCGCGCATGAGGGGCAGCACTGCGTTGGCCATCCGCATCACGCCGAAGACGTTGACGTCGAAGACCTCCGTGGCCTGGTGGATCGAGCTCTCCTCGCCGGCTCCGACCGCGCCCACGCCCGCGTTGTTGACCAGGACGTCGATCCGACCGAACCGATCGATCACCTCCCCGACCAGCGAGCGGACCGACTTGTCGTCGGCCACGTCGAGATCGAGGAACGTCACGCCGGCGATCGGCTCGGCGTTCGCCGCGTTGCGGCTCGTGCCGACCACCGCGAAGCCGGCGCCCACCAGGGCGAGCGCCGCCGCCCTCCCGATCCCGGAGGAGGCGCCCGTCACGAGGGCTACTCGGTTAGCTGTCTGCATGGTGGTTCCTCGGGTTGTGGGCATGGCTTCGTCGGGCACCATCCGGCGAGCTCAGGACGGTTGTTTACTGAACAGTCCGAAACCTAGGCAGTTCTGTACTGAGTTGTCAAGAAGGGTGGGTCGGCTTTACGGTCTTTGTATGGCGAGACCACGAAGCTTCGACCGCGACCACGTCCTCCATGCTGCCGAACGGCAGTTCCGCACCTCGGGCTACAACGGCACGAGCGTCGACGACATCAGCGCCGCCACCGGCCTGGGCCGCGGCAGCCTCTACGGCGCGTTCGACGGCAAGCACGGCGTGCTGCTGGAAGCGATGTCCGGCTACTTCGGCCGGCTGGCGCAGGGTCCGCGGAAGATGCTCGACGGACCGGACGAGGGCGCCCTCGAACGACTGCACCAGTACTTGCTCCGCGCCGTCCACGGGGTACCACTCGCCCCCGACGTACCCCCCGCCTCCGACCGGGCGGGGGCGGCCTGCTTCGCCGCCAAGATGGCCCTGGAGATCGGCGCCTCCGACCCCGAGGTGAAACGCCTGGCCAACGAGTGCTTCTCCGTGGTCCGGTCGGCGGTGGCCGAGTGCGTGCGAGCGGCGCAGCGCAACGGCGACATCGACCCCGACGCGGATCCCGACGACCTCGCGTACCTACTGCTGACGATCATCCGCGGGAGCGATGTGGTGGGCGCGTACGGCCACGGCCCCGACCGCCTGACCTCGATAGCGGAGAGCGCGTTCGCCTTGCTGCCTCGCCCGCGCCACCCCTGAGAAGGGCGCGGCCTGCCTCGTTGCACGGACATCTGCCGTGAGCGTGGCAGCAGGCTCCTGACCAACGCAGGGGTCGGCCGCGGGACGACCGGTGCGGGCGGCGACAAAGCAGGTCCTCGGGCGATGGCTGGGTGCCCATCGGCCCGCGGGGCCACTGCTCCCACCCTGCGCCAGGACGTCACGTTCCCGGGGGTTGCCAGAGGCCGGGCCCGGTACCGAGGCCGTGGCGGAGGTTGAGCCAGTCCGCCGGCCATGCCGAGAAGCCGACCACGCAGATCACCTCCGGGGACATGATGGACCAAGCGCCATAACTCGGCATGAGCCTGACGGAATTCTCCGAGCGGCACTGCTCGCCGACGGCGCGGCATGCGGCAGGCGCAGACGGCGGTGGACCTCGTCACGGACGACCGAGTCGGAGGCCAGTCACCGGCAAGCACCCGCGACCGCTTCGGCCGCCCGGTCCGCGAACAGGGCCGGGCCGGCACGACAGGTTCCGTAGAGCACCCCGCCGGAGACCGGTGGCACTGACACGTGGCCATGATCGTGAGGCTCGACGGCCGCCTCGCCGTCTCACAGCGGCGCACGCACCCCGGCATGAGACAGCGCACTGGACCGTTCCCGGTACGGGCCGTTTTCCGCGCGATCACCTGAGCCACCGCACGGCACTTGCGATTCCTCGTGACCAGCCGGCGTCCGGAACCGGGCGTCCAACCCCTCGGAAACGTCGGCCATGGAGGCGTGCCCAACACTCAAGCCATCACATCAGCACAGGTCAGAGCCATTCGAACTAACGCCCCCAACCGCAGACTTGAAGTCACGCGCAGCGGATTCGACCCGTTCAGGCGAAGTTGACGATCCGACAGGGCAAATTGAACGTTTCCGCAGGTCAGAAGCCTGCACAAGTGGGGCGGGTGGGACTCGAACCCACGGCCGACGGATTATGAGTCCTTTGGGGATCTTGGCGGTCCTTGCCGATCAACGCTCATTCTTGACGTTTTCACAGCTCAGATGCGGTTATCCGTGTTTGGGCTAGTCAGCCCTTGTCAGTCTGTTCCTGTCCTTGCGGCCTCAACTCGGCCTCAATGAGGCCCGACAGGGTCGCGCCGAAGGCATAGAGGACGATCGCGCCAGCTCAAAAACGGGAATCGAACCCGCGCGCAGCGGATTCCGCTTCCAACGCGCAGAGGCTCCGCCCCGGGCGCCGGGGCGGAGCCTCTATGGCAGTGACCATAGGTCAAACGGCAACGCCGAGCCTAGCCGAGTTCCATTGCGGCCAACCGTTAGGCCGCCCGCTTCAGTCCTTGAAGGCCAGACAGAGGAAGGCGTGCGCCGATCACCTCAAGGCGTTGCTGAGTGCGCATGTGGCTGGCGATGACATCGGGACCTTCAGCAGGACTGCGGGGCGCGGATCACGGGCGGTACGCGCCCGAACGATGTCGACTGCGAACTGAAGCCTCGTGTGACCAGCACCGGGATGCCGAGGGCGGCGAGCCAGTCGGTGGCGCAGGGCGCCCCAAGGGCGTTCGAAGGGGAGGTACGGAGCTCTGCTGACGGGCCAGTGGCCCTAAAGCCCCGTGACCGGACGGGGGATGACATACAGGACCAGACGTCTCCACTTCCCCGCGTGTTGTCCTGGCACAGGAGGCCGGTTCTTTGCGCGGGCCAGGCAGATGTGCCGGCAGTTGTCTTGGCCAGTCACATGCCGAGCACACGTCGCGTCTCGGCGGCGATCTGCTGTGTCTCGCCGGTTGCGACCACGAGGACCGGGACACCGCTCCCCGCCTGATCGATGCGTCGGAGGCCTTCCCGCATCAAATCTTCCAGTTCGGGGACGAGTAGCCCGCCTCGTATACCGAGAACAGTCATGCCCGAGCAGATCTCTTCGCGTACCTCGGGTTGGTCTTCGCCGATCTCCCCGGTGAAGACCAGCGCGTCCAGCCGGTCCAGCGAAGCGGCCATCGAGGCGATGCCCCTGCGGCAGCTGAGTGTGAACGTCGCCAGCGCCAACGCGGCCGCGGCATCACCCTCCGCGCGGGCACGCACCAGGTCCCGGGTGTCTCCCGATGTACCGGAGAGGCCGAGCAGACCGGAATGCCGGTGGAGTGCGGCATCCAATTCGTCCGCGCTCAGACCGTGCCGCCGCTGCAGCCACAGCAGGGCGCCGGGGTCGAGGCTGCCGCTGCGCCGGCTCATCACCAGGCCTTCCAGCGGCGTAAGGCCCATGGTGGTGTCCACGCTGCGTCCGTTCCGGACGGCGCAGGCCGAGCAGCCGCCGCCCAGGTGCACCAGCACGACCTGCAAGTTGCCGACGGGTCGGTCCAGGGCCTGCGCCGTCCTCTGCAGTGCCCACGCGTAGGAAAGCCCGTGGAAGCCGTACCGGCGCAGCCCGTATTCGGCTCGCCATCTCTCCGGCACGGCGTACGTGCGCGCCTCTGCTGGCAGGTCCTTGTGAAAGACAGTGTCGAAGCAGGCGACATGAGGAACGTCAGGCAGGAGTTCTCGTGCGGCATCAACGACAGGCAGGGCAGGGGTCACGTGCAGCGGTGCGAGGTCGGCGACATCCGCCAGCAGAGCCCGTACGCGTGCGTCGATCAGCGTATGTCGGGGCAGGTGCGGGCCGCCGTGGACGATTCGGTGACCGACCGACGCAGGAGCGGGCGCTTCCCTGAGGAAGTTCCGCAGTTCAACCACCGAAGCAGGCCCCGGGGACTCCGAGGCGTCTCGAGCCGCCACCATTTCACCGTCCGCCGCGAACAGAGCGATGTGCAGGCTCGAAGAGCCGGCTGCGAGGACCAGTACATGACCACCAGAGCTCTCGTGGGAGCGGTCGGCACTCATCGCACACCTCCAGTGCTCACGTCCTCCGGCCCGCTGCGCCCGCCACTCAGCAACGGGCCCGGCACGGGCCCCGCCATCCCTTCACGCCGCTGCGGCAAGGCCGCAGGTTCCTGCGGTTCGTATCGCGTCGGGCTGCCTCATAACGCCTGTCCTGCCGCCGGTAGGCCTCGGTGATGTCGCGCATCGCCGCTTCCTCAGGCTGCCACCCCGAAGAGGGGTCCGCTCGTCCACCCCGTTCGCCCGCACACGCCGCGCGACAGGCAGGGGCACCCCTGGCATGCCGACACACCAACCGGAGAGCAGCCCTGCCAGGCCCGAGCAGTTCGACGCCCCAGTGCAACCCATCTCACGGTACGTATGGCGGTGCTCGACGCCGTCGGGAGACCACTAGCCGCTCCAGGAGGTGCGGCGCTCCCCGTGGCCTGAACCGTCACCCACAGCGGTGCGCGGGTCCCGATCCGTCACCTTCAGCCACGGCCGCCCGCACCCGTTGCTCCTCGCGAGCGGAGCCGATGTCCCGTTCCAGGGGTGTGCGGCTCACGGCTGTCGTGAGGTCCTCCAGGGCCCGCTTCTGTAGTTCCGCCCCGCGCCGTAGCACCGGGTTCCGCTCCCCGGATGCGGCTCCGTCCCACGCATCGAGCGCTTCCTCCACTCGCCCCCAGTCCGGATTCCTGTGCTCCCGCACGTCGACTGCCGCCTGCGCTGTGTCCGCCTCCAAGGCCTCTGCGACCCGCTCCGCCTCGGGGGTGGAACGGCTGTCGGCCTGTGGGACATGGCTCTCCATGAGCATCGCCGCCCGGTCGAGTTCCTCGAGTGCGTCCTGCGCCTGCTCCGCCTCGCGCGATGTCAGACCTCTGGGGCGGACCGGTTCCTGCTTTGCCTGGTCGTACGCCTCCTGCCAGGCGGCACGTGCCTCCCTGCTGGCCAGCAGGGCCCTGCGCATGTCGGCGAGATGCTCCCGGGTCGGTTCGGCGTGGCTGCGGAGCACTGCGGCCGCGTAGCGGCCGTCGGCGGCGAGCCAGTCCGCGAGCCGGCCCGGCAGCCGGGGGGTCTCCCATGCGGGGAACACCAGGTACGCCAGCATGGCCAAGGCCCCGCCGAGCAGGGTGAGCACGACCCGCTCCGGGACCGTCTGCTCCCATGCCTGGCCGCCCATGCCGAGCAGGAAGACGACGTACGCGGCAGTGAAGCACTGGGAGTAGGCGTAGCCGGTACGGTTCAGCGTGTACGACAAGCCTACCGAGACGACCGCCAGCGCGCCGAACACATGGGCGTCCGGGCCCAGGGCCCGCACCATCGCGGTGGCGAGCGCCACCCCCACCAGGGTCCCGGCGAAGCGGCCCACCGCGCGCGCATACGTCCGGTGGAAGTCGGGCCGCATCACCATCACCGAGGCGATGGGCGCCCAGTAGCCGTGGCCCACGGGCAGCCGGGAAGCGATGAGATAGCCGAGCGTGGCCACCGCCGCCAGGCGGACGGCGTGCCGGAACACGGGCGAGTCCCGGCGGAGCTCACGGCGGACGGCCCGGACGACGACCGGGAGCAACCGGAACATCGTCGGGCGCACCCGGAAGTGGGCGCCCGCGGTGCCGGACGGCGTAGGCGCCCTGTCGCGCGCGCCGCCGCTCCCGGCGATCTCCAACGCCTCGGCGAGCAGTTCCACGAGCCGTTCGGCGGCCTGCCGGGCGGGCCCCTCCAGCACTTCGTGCTCCTCGTCGACGCGCAGGACGTCCGCGCTCCCGGGCGGCACCTCGGCGGGAGTGCCGCGGCGGATCGAACGGGCTGCCGCGTCCAGTACGTCTGCGGCCGTGCCGAGCAGCTCTCGCGCGCGGTCCCGCTCGGGTCCCTCCGCCGGGGCGCCGACGTCCGGGTCGGCGAGCGCGGCGAGGACCGGCAGAATGCGCTCGGCGAGGCCCCGGGGGCCGTGGAGGACGGGGGGACGGGTGCGGGCCTGTGAAGGCGTCACGGCGGCCGCGTCCCGGGCCGTCATCAAGGGCACCGGGTCGAACGGGGCGGCCGGGTCCTGCCGCAGCCGGCGGGCGTAGTCCGCCACGGCGGCCAGGGCGTCGGCGAGCGCGTCACGATGCGCCCCCCAACGGCGGATCGGGAACAGCAGGATCAGCACGGCCTGCGTCACGCCTCCGAGCGCGATGACCCCGGCGTGTTCCAGGGCTCGTCCGACGCTCGTCGGCAGGGTGATGGTCACCAGCATGCTGCCGACCGTCGTCGCTGCGACGATGCCGGCGGTCGAGCCGAGGGCCCATGCCATCCCCGCGGCAAAGGCCCATACGGCCAGCAGCGGGAGGAACGTCACGAGGCGCCCCGCCGTCAGATAGCCCACGAAGGTGCTGAGTGCCAGACCCGCGCCCGCACCGAGCGCGATCACCTTGCGCGGACGCCAGGTCCGCTGGAAGGTGGCCCCACCCGCGGAGTAGGCACCGAGGGCGGCGGACGCGGCGTACGCAGGGGAAACCAGCCACAGCGCCAGCCCGATGACGATCGCCACCCCCGCAGCCGTGCGGAGCGCGAGCAGGGGCTCCAGCCGCGTCTCCTCGATCGTGAGCCCGGATCGCACGACCTCCCTGAAGGTCCGCAGCCACCTCACCCCTGTGAGCCTAGCCCGAACGCCCTGCCGGGGCCCGTCGGCCGCTCCGCCGCCTCCTGACGGCCCCGCGCTCCGACGCCTCGCTGCTCGTCGTGCCGGTAGTCGGTTCATTTCGAGGGCGGATCATCGTGATCTTGGAGCATGCGGCGACGTTCCTGTTCGCGCTTCGAGTAGGCGGCTGCCCGGATCGCGTCGTCGCTTTCCAAGCCTGATCCCAGCGCGCCGCCCACGGTGGCGACCGAAGCGACGAACCAGGACAGCGTCACGTACTCGTCGGCGTGCAGGGGGGTTCGTGTCACGGAAGCGAACAGTTGGTCGTTGAGGATGAACAGCGCCCACAGCCAGTTGATGACCATCAGACCCACGTAGCAGACGAGCACACCGATCCCCACGGTCACGACCGTCGAGGCGTTGTAGAGCCGCGCCCTCTGCCTCGCCTCCGGCGAGCTCTCCGGTGGGCGATGCCACAGCTCCGCGTCCACGATCAGCCAGCCGATCATGAGCGCGACAGATCCGACCGTGGCGATCACGAGGCGTGGCGTGCTGAGGGACGCGGCCAGGCTCCAGACGGTGGAGTTCACGGTGGCCACTGCTCCCGTGGCGAGTGCGGCCGCCAGGGCTTTCGACAAGCCCGGCACCAACCGCCACGGCCGGTTGGCGCGGACCATACCGACGAGCACCCGCAGGTAACCGCGCGGCCCGTTGACGACGTACCGAAGATCGTCGGTCTCCTTCTCACCGGGTGGGCCCGGATGAACAGGCGCGAGACGATGGACGAAGGGCCCCGGACGCGGCTGACTTCGCGGAGGTCCTTCCGCCCCGGTGGTCCGTGGAGCCGCCAAGCGGAGCACGGCTTCTTCGACGGCCCGACGGGCCCTCACCGGCAGCCGCAGGCCTCCCAGTGAAGGCAGAGAGAGCAACGCCAAGCCGTGTTCGTGATTCAGGTTCACAGCGAGCCTGCGCCCGTGCGCGTGCAGCGGAAGGTCGGTGAGGGCCACGACGATGTCCCAGTTCTCCGCACTCCCGCGGTCCATGATCCGGCGCATCAAGGTGGGCGGGTCCTCGGTCCCCGACGTGAAGGGCTCACTGACCACCTCGACGTCGAACCGTCGCCCCTGGCCCGACTTGTCGGCGAGCCGAGCCGGAAGGGTCCGGGCCATGCGCTGCGCGATCTCCGTCGGCGCGTCCGGATCCGCCAGGAGAGCCACGACCGTAACGTCCTGCGACGACTCCCGCATGGCTGGACCCTCCTCGTCGGCTGTCCCGCGATCCCAAGTGCCCACAGACGCCGCCCAGGTAACGTCGACGCCGCGTGACACACCGGGCCCCGCCGGCAGGTGCAGGCCGTACGGCCAGATCACAGGGCCTGTTCCCAGCGCCGGGCCACAATCGCGTCCCCCACCGCGAAGACCCGCTCGGGCAGCACCCCGGCACCGTGTCCGCCCGGGAGCCGGAGTCCGGCAAAGAGCTGCGACACCCATGGGTGGGATGGGCCGCGTCAACCAGCCCTGGCTGCCGTTCACCGGCCTCTCCCGAGCGCTCTCGGCCCCGCTGTCGGCCGCACGCCCGTCCGACCACCCGGACAGTCGAACGCATGGGCCTGGCAGGGCAATGCAGGGAGGCTAATTGGGCCCCACATGCGCATGCGTTCACGCGCCCCCGTCGGCCAGGCTGGCTGGGAAGCCCAGGGGCCGGGAGCCACCCGGCTCCCGCAGCCGGAGGTTGCCGTCATGACCGTGATGTCCATCGCCAGATTCGAGAAGTTCTTTCGCGCGGCCGCAGGTCTGAACGTCGACAAGAACGATCTCAAGCGCTACAGCGACTTCGTCGACGCCAAGCTCTACGATCTGCTGACCGTCGCCCAGGCCACCGCCAAGGCCAACGGGCGCGACATCATCCAGACCTGTGACCTGCCGATCACGAAAGGCCTGCAGGAAAGCATTCACCACTTCAGGAAGATCGACCAGGAAGTGGAACTCAAGCCGATCCTGGAACAGCTCGCCACCCATCCCGCTCTGGACCGCACTCCCGATGAGGAGACCGAGGCGGCCTATCCGGACATCATCGGCGGACTCAGCCTGGCCCTTGCCCAGAGCTTCAAGATCCTCCACCCCGACCTGAAGAACCCTCAGACCCAGCACTGGGACGAGGCTCGAGCCGTCTTCGACCTCCTGCTGTGAGGGGGCTGCCCCTGGCCGAAGGCCTTGGCAGGGGCTCAGTCCGCGAGGTCGGCCTTGCCGAACAGGGCCGCGTAGCTGGAGGGGAGTTGGCTGATGACCTGATTCAGCTCACCGCCGGTCACCGCGTCGGCAACGGTGGTCAGGACCGCGCTGGCGTCCCACTGCGCCGTGCGCGGCCGGGCAGGGGTGCGCTCGGCGACCCGGCGGTAGAACTCCTCGATCCCGAAGCTCTGCGCCTGCTGGGGCGTTGCCTGGTTCAGAACCTGTCCCAGCGGGCCGGGCAGCTGGGATGCGAGGTCCCTGACCTCTCCCGGGCTGATCCGTTGGGCCAGCACCTCCAGTACGGCGTTGGTGACGTTCGCGGCTTCGTCCTGGTCGTTGTATTCGCCTCGCTCGCGTACATGGGCGAGGAATCCGTCGTATTTCATCGCTGCCTCCTTCTGTGCCGGTCGCCGCTGTCATGGGGGTCACCCGGGACTACCGCTCGAACTCACTGAGCCCACGGCGGAAGCGGCCGGGGCAGCCGGAATCCCTCCCTACGGGATGACGTCGCGCCGCCGTACGGCGAGCCTCGCCGGCCCGGCCGCGGTGCCGGACGGGCGTCCGGAACCGCGGCGCTCGCCTCTCAGCCGCTGCTCCCGGTGCTTTCACCCGTCTCGCTGATCTCGATGTGCCGGGGCTTCGCGACCTCGGCCTTGGGGACGGTGACGGTGAGCACCCCGTCCGAGATCTGCGCATTGATCTTCTCGGTGTCGACCTCTCCGGGCAGCCGCAGCCGGAACTCGAACGCTCCGGTGCGGCGGGTGCTCCGGCGCAGGACGCCTTTGCGTTCCTTCTCCTTGATCTCTCCGGTGACCACCAGCTCCTGGCCGTTCGCTTCGACGTTGATGTCCTTGCTCTTGACGCCGGGCAGTTCGATCCCGACGTGGAAGGCGTCGTCCGTCTCCGTGACATCCGCCAGGGGTGTCCACACGACTGCGGGAGCGGCACCTCCCACCGTGGACTCGATCAGTCCGCTCATCTCGCTGAGCAGTTGGTCGAACTCTGTCAGCGGATTG
Organism: Streptomyces sp. NRRL B-3229; assembly: GCF_000719505.1. NCBI lineage: Bacteria > Bacillati > Actinomycetota > Actinomycetes > Kitasatosporales > Streptomycetaceae > Streptomyces > Streptomyces sp. NRRL B-3229. The sequence continues at coordinate 149,486 of NZ_JOGP01000019.1, forward strand.
CGTGCCCAGCCAAGGGGCCTGTCCTGCAAGGCGCCACCGCGGTGGCGTCGGACGGGTGTGGCCATTCCCCTGCCTCCTTCTCCTTCTCGTGATGTCGTCGCCCGCTGGGTGTCATGCGAGCCAAGCGGACTCCTTGGGACGGGTGTTCGGGGAGCTGTCGGTGCCGCCGGGTGCGGCCGTCTGGCCCAGGTAGCGGTGCACGAAGTGGATGCTCATCGCGCCTTCGCCGACCGCGGAGGCCACGCGCTTCACCGAGCCGCTGCGGACGTCGCCAGCCGCGAACACGCCGGGCAGGCTGGTCTCCAACGTCAGGCAGTCGCGGCCCTGGCTCTGCCACAGCTCGGGAACGGAGCAGGCCTGCGCCTCCGCGCCGGTGAGAACGTAGCCCCGCGCGTCGAGGGCGAGCGCGCCGGACAGCCAATCGGTGTGAGGGTCCGCGCCGGTGAAGACGAACAGGGCCCGCACTTCGAGGTGGCGGTGCTCGCCCGTACGGTGGTCGACCACGGTGACCGCCTCCAGCTCCTTGTCGCCGAGTGCCTCGGTCACCTCGGTGCGCAGCAGGACGCGCACCCGCGGGTGGCGCTCGATCTGATCGATCAGGTACCGGGACATGTGAGCCTCGAGGCTCGGCCCACGGACGAGCAGATACACCTGTGGTGTGTACCCGGCCAGGAACAACACGGCCTGGCCCGCGGAGTTGCCGCCGCCGACCACCGCCACCGGGTCGGTACGGCACTGCTGGGCCTCGTAGACGGTCGCCGAGTAGTGGACGCTCGCGCCCTCCAACGGCTCGATGCCGGGCACTTGGAGGCGGCGGTAGCGGGCGCCGGTGGCCAGGACGACGGTACGGGCGGTGATCTCGCTGCCGTCTGCGAACCCGACGGCGTAGTGGCCGTCCCGCCGTTCGAGCCGGGCCGCCTCCGCAGGGAGGCTGATCCGGGCGCCGAACTTGTCCGCCTGGAGCACGGCGCGTTCGGTGAGTTCGGCGCCGGAGATGCCGGAGGGGAAGCCGAGCAGATTCTCGATGCGGGACGACGTGCCGGCCTGGCCGCCGGTGGCCATCGCCTCGACCACGGTCGTGCCGAGGCCCTCCGAGGCGGCGTTCACCGCGGCGGCGAGACCGGCCGGACCGGAGCCGACGATCAGGACATCGCCGCGGCCGTTGCCCGATCCCAGGGACGGCAGGCCGATCAGCCGGGCCAGTTCGGCGTTGCTCGGATTGCGCAGCAGGGTGGTGTCCCGCCAGATCACCAGCGGCGTCTGATCCGGACCGACCCCGAAGCGGCGCAGCAGAGCCTCGGCCTCCTGGTCCGTCTCCAGATCGATCCAGCGGTGCGGCAGCCGGTTGCGGGCGGCGAACTCGCGCAGCCGACGGGTGTCGGGCGAATAGCGCGAACCGATGATGCGGAAACCGGCTCCCTGCCCGACGAGCAGAGCGCGGCGGCCCAGGCAGGCGCGCAGCACCACGTCACCGAGCGTGGAGTCCCGGGTCACCAGGTCACGCAGCTGATCCATGGACAGGGCGAGGATCTCGCCGGGGTCCCTGACCACGGCGGTGTAGAAGGCCATCTGGCCGTTCAGGAGGCCGAGTTCGCCGATGAAGCGGCCAGGACCGTGCACACGCAGCAGACGTTCGCCGGGTGTGCCGTAGCCCTCGACGATGGCGATCGAGCCACTGAGGACGACGTAGAACATCTCGCACCGTTCGCCCTCCCGGATCAGCACGTCACCTGCCTCGGCGGCGCGCCGCCGGCCGTGCTGCGCCAGGCGCGCCGTCTGGTCGTCCGACAGGCGGGGATAGGCGCCGTGGATGTCGGGAGTCTCGAAGGGGACGCTCTCCTCCGCCTCGTCCGGCACCGGCGCCGCGCCCGGCCGCGTCTCGTCGCCGGACATCACACGAACGCCTCGTGGACGAAGCACCACCGCCAGTCCTCGCCGGGCTCCAGCGACGCCGCGATCGGGTGGCCGTCGGCGGCGGCGTGGCGGCGGGCGTGCCGGTTCGGCGAGGAATCGCAGCAGCCGACGTGGCCGCAGGTCAGGCAGAGCCTGAGGTGGACCCACGGGGAGCCGAGCTGCAGACACCCCTGACACCCTTCGGGGGTCAGTGGTCGGACCGGCCGGACGAGCGCGAGGTGGGGGTCGGTTCGTAGGGTCATGGCTGATCACCCTTTCCCGGCCGGTTCGCGGCCCGCGATCGACTGCTCCACCCACCGCCGCAGGACAGGGGCAGGTGCGGCACCCGCCTGCCGGGCGATGGTCTGTCCTTTGTCGAGGACCAGCAGCGTCGGTACCGCCTGGACCTCGAAGCGCTGCGCCAGGCGCGGGTTCTTGTCGATGTCGACCTTGACGAGCTTGATCTTTCCCGCGAGGTCGGTGGCGACCTTCTCCAGTGCGGGGCTGACCATGCGGCAGGGGCCGCACCAGGTGGCCCACAGGTCGACGACGACGGGCACGGTGGCCTGCTCGACGACCTCGGTGAAGTCGTCGTCGCCCGCGTCGGCCATCCACGGCAGTGGCTGCTTGCAGTTGCCGCACGTGGGGCGGCCCTCGGCGGCCACGGGTACCCGGTTGGTGCGCCCGCAGTGCGGGCAGGTGACGTTGGTGGCTTGCACGGTACTCATGCCGCCCTCGCTCCCTTCACGTCCTCGGGCTGGTCGTAGGTGACCACCAGCTCTCCGTGCTGGGCGTCGACGCGTACCTTCGCGCCGTCCTGTACGTCGCCGCGCAGCAGGGCGCGCCCGACCAGCGTCTCGACCTCGTGGGAGATGTAACGCCGCAGCGGCCGGGCCCCGTAGACCGGGTCGTAGCCCTGGTGGGCTATCAACTCCCGTGCCGCATCGGTGAGTTCGACGGCGATGCGGCGTTCGGCGAGGCGGCGGCGCAGTTCGTCGAACTGCAGCTCCACGATCCGCTCGATCTGGCGCTCACCGAGCGGCTTGAACAGCACGATGTCGTCGACACGGTTGAGGAACTCCGGGCGGAAGTGCCCGCGCAGTTCGCCCATCACCAGGGCGCGGGCGTCCGGCTTGATCTCACCCTCGGCGGTGGCGCCGTCGAGAAGGTGCTCGGAGCCGATGTTGGACGTCATGATGATCACGGTGTTGCGGAAGTCGACCGTGCGGCCCTGAGCATCGGTGATGCGTCCGTCGTCGAGGACCTGCAGCAGGGTGTTGAAGACATCGGTGTGCGCCTTCTCGACCTCGTCGAACAGCACGACCGAGTACGGCTTGCGGCGTACCGCCTCGGTGAGCTGGCCGCCTTCCTCGTAGCCGACGTATCCGGGCGGTGCGCCCACGAGCCGGCTGACGGTGTGCCGCTCCTGGTACTCGCTCATGTCGAGGCGGACCATGTTCTCCTCGGAGTCGAACAGGGCCCGGGCGAGGGTCTTGGCCAGCTCTGTCTTCCCGACGCCGGTGGGGCCGAGGAAGATGAACGAGCCGATGGGGCGGCGGGGGTCGCGGATGCCGGAGCGGGCACGGATGATGGCGTCGGCGACGAGCTTGACGGCCTCGTCCTGGCCGATGACGCGCTCGCGCAGGATGTCGTCGAGGCGCAGCAGTTTCTCGCGTTCGCCCTCCTGGAGACGGGAGACGGGGATGCCGGTCCAGGCGGCGACGATCTCGGCGATCTCCTCCTCGGTGACGACCTCGCGCAGCAGCCGGTTCTGCCCTTGTTTGGAGGCCAGTTGTTCCTCCTCCGCGGCGAGCCGGCGCTCCAGCTCCTGGAGGCGGCCGTAGCGGAGTTCGGCGGCGCGGTTGAGGTCGTAGGTGCGTTCGGCCTCCTCCGCCTCGTGGCGGACCTGCTCCAGTTCCTGGCGCAGCTCCTGCACGCGGCGGATCGCCTGCCGTTCGGCCTCCCACTGGGCGTGTTTGGCGTCGGCCTCGCCGCGCAGGTCGGCCAGTTCCCTGCGCAGTTCCTCCAGGCGGGCTTTGCTCGCGGGGTCGGTCTCCTTGGACAGGGCGGCGTCCTCGATCTCCAGGCGGGTCACCCGGCGGGTGATCTCGTCGAGTTCGGCGGGCATGGAGTCGATCTCGGTGCGCAGCCGGGCGCATGCCTCGTCGACGAGGTCGATGGCCTTGTCGGGCAGGAAACGGTCGGTGATGTAGCGGTGGCTGAGGGTGGCGGCCGCGACCAGTGAGGTGTCCTGGATCTTGACGCCGTGGAAGACCTCGAGGCGTTCGCGCAGGCCGCGCAGGATGGAGATGGTGTCCTCCACGCTGGGTTCTTCGACCAGGACCTGCTGGAAGCGGCGTTCGAGGGCGGCGTCCTTCTCGATGTGCTTGCGGTACTCGTCCAGGGTGGTCGCGCCGATCATGTGGAGTTCGCCGCGTGCCAGCATGGGCTTGAGCATGTTGCCCGCGTCCATGGCTCCTTCGGCGGCCCCCGCGCCGACGACCGTGTGCAACTCGTCGACGAAGAGCAGGATCCGCCCGGCGGCGGCCTTGACCTCGCTCAGCACGGCCTTGAGGCGCTCCTCGAACTCGCCGCGGTACTTGGCGCCCGCCACGAGCGAGCCCATGTCGAGGGCGAACACCGTCCTGTCGCGCAGTCCTTCGGGCACGTCACCGCGCACGATGCGCTGGGCCAGACCCTCCACGATGGCGGTCTTGCCGACGCCGGGATCGCCGATCAGGACGGGGTTGTTCTTGCTCTTGCGGCTGAGGATCTGGGTGACGCGGCGGATCTCGGCGTCCCGTCCGATGACGGGGTCGAGCCGCCCGGCCCTGGCCTCGGAGACCAGGTCACGGCCGTACTTCTCCAGGGCCTCGTAGGCCACCTCGGGGTTGGCGGAGGTCACGCGCTGGTTGCCGCGGATCTGGGTGAGCGCGCCGAGGAAGGAGTCCCGGGTCACGCCGTGCTCCTTCAGCAGGCGCCCGGCGGCGGTCGCCGAGCCCTCCTCGGTCAGCGCCAGCAGCAGGTGCTCCACGGACACGTACTCGTCCTTGAGGCGTTTGGCCTCCCGCTCCGCCTCGTCCAGCAGCCGGGCCAGGCGCTGGGTGACGAAGACCTGGCCCGGCGCCGCGCCCGGGCCGGTCACCTTGGGCCGGCGCGAGAGCTCCTCGCGTACGGCCGCGCGCAACCCCTCCGGATCGGTGCCCGACTGCTGCAGCAGCCGCGGGATCAGCCCCTCCTCCTGGTCCAGGAGGGCGAGCAGCAGGTGTTCGCCGTCGACCTCGGTGTGGCCCAGGCGGCCGGCGGCGCTCTGGGCCTCCTGCAGGGCTTCCTGTGACTTCTGGGTCAGTCGGTTCATGTCCATGGTGGTAGATCACTCCTCATGCCTGCTCGCCGCAGCGCGGCTTCGAGCAGGCTGATGCGGTCGAGCAGGTCGAGCACCAGACCGAGGGACGCGTAGTTCAGGCACAGCCCGGTACGCAGCCGCTGAACGCGGGCCAGGGCGGCCGGGGCCGTGGGGGCGAACATCAGCCGTCCGGAGGCGTCAGGACCGGCGTCCACCAGTCCGAGGGCGACGAACCGGCGGATCAGGTCGGGATGGAGGCCTGAGCGGCGGGCCACGGTCTCCAGGGAGAGCATGGGCACGGGCACGATCGCGTACTGCACGCCCGCCTCGGCCGTTCGTGCGTGGGGCGGGCGGGCCTTGGCCGGTCGGTCGGTCATCAGGTCCTCCTGGGGTCGAACGAGGAGACAGCGGCAAGTTCCTCCAGCAGCTCGCGCTCCCGGTCGCTCAGCCGGGGCGGCACCATGATCCGCAGCTCCGCGTACAGGTCTCCGTCAGCGCCGCGCGGGCTCGGCATGCCCTCGCCGCGCAGCCGCAGGCGCCGTCCGCTGGAGGACCCCGCGGGCACGGTCACCTTCGCCGTGGCACCGCTCGGAGTGCGCACCGGCACGGTCGCGCCCAGCGCGGCCTCCCACGGGGTGACCGGAAGCTTCACGTGGACGTCCCGGCCCTCGAGGCGGAACTCGGGGTGCGGCTGGATCCGCACCCTCAGGTACAGGTCCCCGGAGGGAGCGTCGTCGCCGCTCCCGCGCCCGCCCTCCCCGGCCAGCCGGATGCGCTGCCCGTCGGTGGTGCCGGGCGGTACGTCGACCTGGTAGCGCCGCGGCCCGGCCGGTCCGGCGAGGGTGACCGTACGGCGGCCGCCCCGATAGGCCTCCTCGACGGTGAGCGGCAGTTCGGCCTCCTGGTCGGCGCCGGGCACGCGCATCCGCCCGGCACCGCCGAACAGCGAGCCGAACAGATCCTCGACGTCGACCCCCTCGCCCCCGAAGCCCGACGTGGAGTACCGCACCCGGGGACCGCCGCCGGTGCTCCACCGGGAACCACCGCCGGCGCCGGCGGCGACCTGCTCCTCCCAGTCCTCTGGGATCTTCCGGAAGTCCTCGCCGAAGCGGTCGTAGCGGGCTCGCTGATCCGGATCGGACAGGACGCTGAAGGCCTCGTTGATCTCCTTGAACCGCTCCTCCGCCTGAGGGTCCTTGTTGACGTCGGGGTGGTACCTGCGGGCCAGGGTGCGGTAGGCCCGCTGGATCTCGTCCCGGTCGGCGGTGCGCGGAACGCCGAGCACCTCGTAGAAGTCGCGTGCCATGGACGGTCACTCCCGCTTGGCGACGGTCACGGCGGCAGGCCGCAGCTGCCGCTCGGCCTCCCCGTAACCGGGTCGCAGCACTTGGACCACGGTGTTCGGATCGGCGTCGGGATCCTGGACCACTCCGACCACCTCGTGCCGGGCCGGGTCGAACTGCACACCTTTCTCCGCGTGGCGCGGGTAGCCCAGCCGCTCCAGGACGTTCACGGCCTGGTCACGCACGGCCCGGACACCCTCGACGATCGCACCGGGGTCGGCGGCCCCCGCGTGGCTGAGGGCGAGTTCCAGGTTGTCGATGACGGGCAGGAAGGCCGCAGCCGTACGGGCACGTTCGGCCGCGGCCACCCGCTCCAGCTCCCTGGCATGGCGTTTGCGCAGGTTGTCGAGGTCGGCCAGGGCGCGCCGCCAGTTGTCCTCGGCCTCGCGCAACGCTGCCGCGTACTCGTCGTCGGGTGCGGCGGTGCCGGTTGCGGCGTCGGGCCCTGGCTCGGCCTCCTCGGTCCGCGGTCCAGGCTGCTGGAGGTCCCCGCGCGGCGGCTGTACGGCGCCTTCCGGCGGCGGGTCGGGCACTTGGCTCCGGGGTGGGATGGGCATGGCGGGCACCTCAGCCCTTGTCGAACTCGGCGTCGATCACATCGTCGTCGCCCCCGGCTCCGTCCGGTGTGGCCCCGCCGGGGCCGGCTCCGTCCGGCGAGCCGGTGCCCGCGGGACCGTCCGCGGCGGCTCCTGCCTGGTGGGCCGCGAGGCCCGCGAAGACCTGCTGGAGTTCGGAGGCCAACGGCCGGACCTTGTCCACCCCGGCCTCGTTCTTGACCGCGTCGCGGGCCTCGGCCACCAGCATCTCGGCTCGGGCCTTCTCGTGTGCGGGCGCGGCGTCGCCGAGCTCCCCGAGGCGCTTTTCGACCTGGTAGGCGATAGCGTCCAGTTCGTTGCGCGCGTCGACTGCCTCGCGCAGGGCCTGGTCCTGTCCGCGGTTGCGTTCGGCCTCCTGGATCATCCGCTCGACTTCGCTGCCGTCGAGGTTGGAGCTCTCGCTGATGGTGATGCTCTGTTCCTTTCCGGTGTCCTTGTCCCGCGCGGTGACGTTGAGGATGCCGTTGGCGTCGACGTCGAAGATGACCTCGATCTGCGGCTCGCCGCGCGGCGCGGGGCGGATGTCGGTGAGCTGGAAGCGGCCCAGGACCCGGTTGTCGGCAGCCAGCTCACGCTCGCCCTGCAGGACGACGACGTCGACGGCAGGCTGGTTGTCCTCGGCGGTGGAGAAGGTCTCGGTGCGGCGCACCGGGATGGTGGTGTTCCGCTCGATGATCTTCGTCATCACTCCGCCGCGTGTCTCGACGCCCAGCGACAGCGGGGTGACGTCGAGCAGCAGGACATCCTTGACCTCGCCCTTGAGGACCCCGGCCTGGATCGCGGCGCCCTTCGCCACGACCTCGTCGGGGTTGACGCTCATGTTGGGGTCCTTGCCGCCGGTCAGCCTGCGCACCAGGGTCTGGACGGCGGGGATGCGGGTCGAGCCGCCGACGAGGATGACCTCGTCGATGTCGTTGTCACTGACCTTGGCGTCGTCCATTGCCTGCCGCACCGGGCCGAGACAGCGCTCCACCAGGTCGCCGGTGATCTGTTCGAACGTGGATCGCATGATCGTCTCGGTCAGATGCTTGGGCCCGGAGGCGTCGGCCGTGATGAACGGCAGGCTGACCTGCGTCTGGGTCACCGAGCTGAGCTCGGTCTTGGCCTTCTCCGCGGCCTCGAACAGCCGTTGCAGCGCCTGCGGGTCCTTGCGCAGGTCGATGCCGTTCTCCTTCTGGAACCCGTCGGCGAGCTGGTCGACCAGCCGGCGGTCGAAGTCGTCGCCGCCCAGATGGCTGTCGCCCGCCGTGGACCGTACCTCCACCACGCCGTCGCCGACGTCGAGGATGCTGACGTCGAAGGTGCCGCCGCCCAGGTCGAAGACGAGCACCGTCTCGTGCTGCTTCTTGTCCATGCCGTAGGCGAGGGCGGCCGCGGTCGGCTCGTTGATGATCCGCAGTACTTCCAGGCCGGCGATCCGTCCGGCGTCCTTGGTGGCGGTGCGCTGGGCGTCGTTGAAGTAGGCGGGCACCGTGATGACCGCCTCGGTGACCTTCTCGCCCAGCTGTTTGGAGGCGTCGTCGGCGAGTTTGCGCAACACCTGTGCGCTGATCTCCTCGGGAGCGTAGAGCTTGTCGCGCACCTTGAAACGGGCGGCGCCGCCGTCTCCCTCGACCACGTCGTACGTGACGGCCTTGGCCTCTTCGGAGATCTCGTCGAAGTGCCGGCCGATGAACCGTTTGGCCGAATAGATGGTGCCCTTGGGGTTGAGGATCGCCTGGCGGCGGGCCAGCTGGCCCACCAGGCGCTCGCCGGTGTCGGTGAAGGCCACCACGGACGGTGTCGTGCGGTTGCCCTCGCTGTTGGGTACGACCGACGACTCGCCGCCCTCCCAGACGGCGATCACCGAGTTCGTGGTGCCCAGGTCGATGCCTACTGCCTTGGCCATGAGGAACTCCTTTCGCGACGGGCGGCCCGCTCGTCCTCGGAGACGCGCCCGGCTTTCCGCACTCGCTCAGGTGACGGCGGGGCCGCTCCGCGGGCGGCCGCTCTTCCAGGCCCCGCTGCCGGTGCTGGTGCCGGTCCCGGTGGGCAGTTCGGCCAGCAGCCGCACCGCCTCCTCGGCGACCGCTTCGTCGGCGACGACGTCGTACTGGCTGGGCTGCATGTAACTCACCGAGGCGAAGTCCCGGCGGCCACGCTGGGCCGCGTGCACCACCAGGCCGAGCAGAGCACCGACGAGGGCTCCGAAAACCAGCCCGTACAGGGCGAGCAGCAGTCCCGACACGACCGGGTCCAGCCAGTTCAGCAGCCCGAAGATCCACCCGATCAGTGCTCCGGCCAGGGCGCCGCTCGCCGCGCCGTGCAGCGCGGCCCCGCCAGGTCCCATGCGGCCCGTCACCTGCTCGACCAGGCGCACGTCCTGCCCGATGACGGCCACCCTCTCCACGGGAAAACCCCGATCGGAAAGGTGATCGACGGCGCGTTCCGCCTCCTGGTAGGTCGTGTACGAGGCGATGGTCCTGCGGGCCTGCTCGTTCATCAGCCAGTCCTCCCTGCCAGGCCACCGGTGCGCCCGGCGATCCCCGACAAGTCCAGAGTGGCAAGAGAGCAGCGCGCTCCGCCTGCACCCGACAGGTCAGAAATCGACGCAGTCGGTCGGTCCAGGAGAGCAAGGCCAAAATCCAGACAAGTCGGATGACGTTGCCTAGGCTGGGCGCGCAGGGCTCGCCCAGTCGTGGATCCCACGACTCCCTCGATCGCCTCCGATGACCGGAGGGGAACGGGAGTGATCTATGGCCTGCCATCCGTCACGGAGGCTGCCCCCTGACGTGTCCGACCAGCAAGGGAACCGCCAACCGAGCGACACCGCGGGCACCGGACGGCACGACCCGAGCCCGCTCGCGGCGCTGGACCCGCACGGGCTGCTGGTGCTGTCCCACACCCTGTTCGCCTGCGCCGAGCAGAGTGAGATCGTGCGGTTGGCCATGGGGCACGTCAGTGCCCTTGGTCCCTACCACGCCGAGGCCGGATATCTCGTGACGAGCGACGGTCTGGCCCGCGTCCCAGGCCACGACGCGGGAGCGCCGAAGGCCAACGACGCACGGATGACGGACCTGGGCGAGGCCGACGGCTCCGTATCCCTTCCGGAACGGTCCTGGACCTGGGCGTTCGGCCTGCGCGGGGCCGGCGGTCTGCTCGGCTACATCCTGGTCTCCTCCCGCTCCGGGCCCGACGAACAGGGGCGCTTCCTCCTCTCGACCCTCGTGGGGCTCGCATCGGCGGCCCTGTCACTGACGGTCACGCGTGCCGCGCAGCACGACAAGGCCGGTGAACTCAGCCAAGTCCGCACCGAACGGGACACCGCGCTCGTGCAGCTGGCTGCCATGCGCTCCGAACTGCACCTGCAGAAGACCGTGCACGAGACCCTCGCCCGTGTCGCTGCCCGGGGCGGCGGCGAGGACGCCATCACCCAGGCGCTGTACGAACTCACCGGGCTGTCGGCGCTCGTCGAGGACCGGTTCGGCAACCTGAGGTCCTGGGCGGGTCCCGACCGCCCCGATCCCTATCCGGTGCGCTCCTCGACCCACCAGGAAGGGATGCTGCGGCAGGTCGCGCGCGAGCCGGGCCCGGTCAGAGTCAAGGACCGGCTGATCGCCCTGGTCCGCCCGCGCGGCGACGTCCTCGGCGTACTCGCCCTCGAGGACCCCGAGGCGACGGCCGACGAGCACACCCGGTTCGCCCTGGATCACGCACAGCGGTCGCTCGCCCAGGAGCTCATGCACGCACGCGAACTCGCCGAGGTCGAACTGCGACTGCGCCGCCAGCTGATCGACGACCTGTTGGAGGGCACTGACGAGACGAGCGCCTACGCCCGGGCCGAAGCCGTCGGCCACGACCTGCAACGCACCCATTACGTGGTCGTGGTGCACTGGCCGGGCAACGCCCCTGACGACTCCTTCACCCGAGCAGTCGAGCAGGCGACAGCCATCTCGGCGACCCGTCCGCTGATCACCCGTCGCGGCGACCGGATGGTCCTGCTGACCGAAGCGAGGCCCGACGACGATGCCGTCTACACGGCGCTGGCCCATGAGCTGGGAACGCCCGGCGGAGCGATCGGGGTGAGCGCCCGCTGCGACTCCCTGGACGACATTCCCCGCTGTTACCAGGAGGCATCGCGGGCCCTGGATGTGCGGCAGAACTCCCGCCAGCGCAGTGGGACGACGTTCTTCGACGACCTCGGGCTGTACCGGATCCTGGGGCCCGGAAACGATCTCCGGGAGCTCGAAGACTTCGTGCGCGAGTGGCTCGGCGAGCTGATCGACTACGACGCGGAGCACGACACCGAGTTGGTGGAGACGCTCTCGCGCTACTTCGACTGCGGAGGCAACTACGACGATGCGGCCGCCGCGCTGACGGTCCACCGCAGCACCCTGCGCTACCGGCTGCAGCGTATCCGTGAGATCAGCGACCGCGACCTGGCGGACGTGGACACCCGGCTCAATCTGCAGGTGGCAACGCGTGTCTGGAAGATCATCCTGGGCGGACGACGCTGACCGCGGGCGCCTGGAGAGCCGGCGCTGCGGGTCAGCCCGGCACTCGAACAGGTCGCCGGTGAGGCAAAGTCGATGTTGCGACCTGATCGCCTGTGGCACAGCCCCTCCGAGCTGCGACAACTGCCAGCTCTTTCACGAGCGGGTAGATCTTTTTCCCGGGAGATTCGCCTGCGACAGGTAGGCGGCGGCCCGACGCAGGACCTCGTTCTCCTGCTCCAACAGCTTGATCTGCCGACGTGCTTCGCGTAGTTCCGCACTTTCCTGGCTGGACGTTCCGGGCTTGGTTCCGTCGTCGATGTCCGCCCGGCGCATCCACTTCCACAGCGTCATCGCGTGCACTCCGAAGTCGGCAGCCACCTGCTCGACCGTCACGCCCGGACCGCGGTTCCTCGCTACCCGTACAACATCCTCGCGGAACTCTTCCGGATAAGGCTTGGGTACAGCGACATCCTTCCCGCCCTCCCCACAGGGCAAGCCAGTTCAGTTGACCTGCCCCACCATTTGGGCTCCAGGATCGGTGGCCAACCGGCAGCTGGGATGGTGTCGTTCTCGGAGGCTCCCCGAACTGTACGACGGATGGTCTGGCTGGCCTGGCTCGACCTCGCCGCCTCGCGATCTCGAGCCATGAGTAGGTCCGATGACGTCCCAGACCAGCCTCACGGCGGTACACCGGAGGTCGAGTGCCCTTCAGGGGCCGTCTTCTGTTGGGGCCTTGGCTCCTTGAGGCCTCAGCCGGACGCACTCCTCGCAGAGCTAAGAACACCGGACGATCGCCACGTGAAACGCCCCGCGCAACACGCAGACGACTCGTCGAACAACGCCTCCGCGGCACTCCCCCGTACCTCCGGCCTCAGGATGGCCTCAATACATGACCCTGTCGCAACGGAGCCGAGCGGAACACGCCTCCGTGGCAACACATCGGTACGCGTCCATGCAGGTCAGAAGGCCATCATGCAAAGCAGCGCCCCTCAGGCGTCAAACTCACGAGCAGCGGATTCAGTCCGTTCAGGCAAAGTTGACGCCCCGACACCCGAAAACGAACGTTTCCGCAGGTCAGTGACCTGCACGGTGGGGCGGGTGGGACTCGAACCCACGGCCGACGGATTATGAGTCCGCTGCTCTAACCGGCTGAGCTACCGCCCCATAGCGGCGTGTCGCGTACATGTGTGCGCGCCGTCTGCCGCAGCATAGCCGCTCATACGATCTCCTGCTCCGCAGGGGCGACTTCGCATGCCCTCCAGGACTCCGCCGTGACCTGCACGGTTCCCCCGCACATGAAAAAGGACCCCATCGGGGTCCTCCTTCGTCCTGCCTGAATTCCTGCTTCCCTGCTCTCCCGACTGGACTCGAACCAGTAACCTGCCGGTTAACAGCCGGCTGCTCTGCCAATTGAGCTACGGAAGATCGAAGCTCCCCCGACTGGACTCGAACCAGTAACCTGCCGGTTAACAGCCGGCTGCTCTGCCAATTGAGCTACGGAGGATCGCCTCGGTGCATCGAACGTTGCTCCTTGGGTATTCGCCAGGGGGCGGGCGCTCGCTGCGACACATACATTAGCGCAAGCAGGGGGGTGCTCCGCCAATCGGTTCCCCCGGCACCGACGTCGCACCGGAGACCACGCGAGAGAGAGGGCGGCCACCATGCGTTACAAGCTCACGTTCGTTGTCGGACTGACACTGGGTTACGTGCTGGGCACCCGTGCCGGACGCGAGCGCTACGAACAGCTGAAGAAGTCGGCCCGCCAGGTCGCCCAGAACCCCGCGGTCCGCAACACCGCCGAGACCGCCGCCCAGCAGGGCCGCCAGTTCGCCGGCAAGGCCTACCACGTGGTCAGCGACAAGGTGGGCGACCGGGTCCCGGAGTCGGTGACCCAGCGGGTGCGTTCCCTGCGCGACCGCAATCACAACGGCGCCCCGGAGGACGACTGGGGCACCAGCAACACCTGAACGACGGGGCACGGGCACCGGAGCACCTGAAGGGCGGCCCCACAGGCCACCGCCGGCGCGTGAACGGCGGACCACGGGGCACCGGCAGCACGTGAACGACAGGGTGACGAAAACTACCCTGGAGCGCGGCGGACGGCGCGACCTGCCAGGACGATTCCGCGGCCGCCGTCGCCGCGCACCGTCCGCGACGCTACGCCCATAGAATTCGCGCCATGGGGATAGTCGCCGGGTTGGACAGCTCGCCCGAATTCACTCGCATCGTGGTCTGCGACGCGGACACGGGAGCCGTGCTCAAACAGGGGTACGCGCCGCACCCGGTCGAGGGTCGGCCGTCCGACGTCGACCCCCAGGCCTGGCTGCTCTCCCTCGGTGAGGCCGCCGGCGGGGGCCTCCTCGAAGGTGTCCAGGCCATCGGCGTGTCGGCCCAGCAGAACGCCGTCGTGCCCCTCGACGCCCAGGGCAACACCGTCCGCCCGGCCCTGGTCGGCGGCGACAAGCGCGCCCAGGTCGCCGCCGCCGACCTCGTCGACGCACTCGGCGGACGCGAGGCGTGGGCGCAGGCGGTGGGCTGTGTCCCGCAGGCCGCCCAGCCCGTCACCAAGCTGCGCTGGCTGAACAAGACCGAACCCGACGCCGCCCTGCGCACCGCCGTCCTGCTCCAGGCGCACGACTGGCTGGTCTGGCAGCTGCTCGGGCGACCGGTCAGGAGAACCACCGACCGCGGTGGTGCCTCCGGCACCGGCTACTGGTCCGCCGCCACCGGCTCCTACCGTTCCGACCTCGTCGAGCTGGCTCTCGGCCACCAGGTGATGCTCCCCGAGGTGATCGGCCCGGCGGAAGCGGCCGGTACGACGCCGGAGGGGCTGCTGATCTCCGCCGGGACCGGCGAGACCATGGCCGCCGCCTTCGGGCTCGGGATCGGGCTCGGGGACGCCGTCGTCTCGCTGGGCGCCTCCGGGTCCGTGATGGCCGTGCACCCCGAGGCTCTCGTCGACAGCACCGGGATGATCACCTCCCTGGCCGACGCGACCGGCATGCACCTGCCCGTCGTCACCACCCTGAACGCCGTACGGACCCTGCGCGGGGCCGTCGAGATGCTCGGGCTGAGCGACCTGGAGAGCCTGTCCGACCTGGCGATGAAGTCGACGCCGGGCTCCCACGGGCTCGTCCTGCTGCCCTATCTGGAAGGGGAGCGGACACCGAACCTGCCGCACACGGCGGGAACCCTCAGCGGGCTGCGGCGGGAGTCGATGAAGCCGGAGCACCTGGCGCGCGCCGCGTTCGAGGGCATGCTGTGCGGCCTCGCCGACGCGCTCGACGTGCTGCGCGGCCGGGGTGTCGAGGTGCGGCGGGTCTTCCTGCTGGGGGCCGCCGCCGAGCTGTCCGCCGTACAGGCCGCCGCGCCCGCGCTGTTCGGGGCGCAGGTCGTGGTGCCGCAGCCGGCGGACTACGCGGCGATCGGTGCCGCCCGCCAGGCGGCCTGGGCCCTCGGCGTCTCCCAGGGCACCCTCGACCCGCGCACCCCGCCGATGTGGCAGGGGCCGGCCGCGCAGGTGCTGGAGCCGGGCGAGGAACTGGCGGTGGGGCAGGCGGTGCGGCAGCAGTTCGTGGCGGTACGGGAGCAGATGTATCCCGGGGCCTTCCGCTAGACCCCGGAGGCCCGCGGACGCGCCCGGGGGCGTTCCGCCAGGCAAGCCGCGGAAGGTAAGAGTCCGGTAGGAGTCCGGCGCGCGCGAGGACCCGTAAGGCCGCAAGAAGCACTGCTGTCGGCTTAATCGGTTGAGGTAACGCGGGTGGAGTGTCCGACGATAGGGGCCAGGGGCAACCAACCGCCCGTCGCCGACTCCGAGAGACGTAGCGTGCTCATACGACTTCTACGGACCTATCTCAGGCCCTACAAGAAACCCATCAGCATCCTGGTGCTGCTCCAGTTCCTCCAGACCTGCGCCACCCTCTACCTGCCCACGCTCAACGCCGACATCATCGACAACGGCGTGGTGAACGGGGACACCGGCTACATCCTCGGCTACGGCGCCCTCATGATCGGCATCTCGCTGGCGCAGGTGGTGTGCAACATCGGGGCCGTGTTCTACGGCGCCCGGACCGCGGCCGCGCTCGGCCGGGACCTGCGGGCGTCGGTGTTCGACCGGGTGCAGTCGTTCTCGGCGCGCGAGGTGGGCCACTTCGGTGCGCCCACGCTGATCACCCGTACGACCAACGACGTGCAGCAGGTCCAGATGCTGGCCCTGATGACGTTCACCCTGCTGGTGTCGGCGCCCATCATGTGCGTGGGCGGCATCGTGCTCGCGCTCGGCCTGGACGTGCCGCTGTCCGCCGTGCTGGTGGCCGTGGTGCCGACGCTGGGCATCTGCGTGACGTTGATCGTACGGCGGCTGCGGCCGCTGTTCCGGTCCATGCAGGTGCGCCTCGACACCGTGAACCGGGTGCTGCGCGAGCAGATCACCGGCAACCGGGTCATCCGGGCCTTCGTGCGGGACACGTACGAGGAGGAGCGCTTCCGGAAGGCGAACACCGACCTCACCGAGATCTCGCTGAAGACCGGCAACCTGCTCGCGCTGATGTTCCCCGTGGTCATGACGACAGTGAACCTGTCGTCGATCGCGGTGGTCTGGTTCGGCGCCCACCGGATCGACAGCGGCGGGATGCAGATCGGCGACCTGACCGCGTTCCTCGCCTATCTGATGCAGATCGTCATGTCCGTGATGATGGCCACCTTCATGTTCATGATGGTGCCGCGCGCCGAGGTGTGCGCCGAGCGCATCCAGGAGGTCCTGGGCACCTCGTCGAGCGTGGTCCCGCCGACGGCGCCCGTCACCGAACTGCGGCGGCACGGGCATCTGGAGATCCGGGCGGCGGGCTTCCGCTATCCGGGTGCCGAGGAGCCCGTGCTCAGGGCGATCGACCTGGTGGCCCGGCCCGGCGAGGTGACGGCCGTGATCGGGTCGACCGGCAGCGGCAAGTCCACGCTGCTGGGCCTGGTCCCCCGGCTGTTCGACGCGACCGACGGAGAGGTCCTCGTCGACGGCACCGACGTGTCGACCATCGACCCGAAGCTGCTCGCGAAGACCGTCGGGCTGGTGCCGCAGAAGCCGTACCTCTTCGCGGGCACGGTCGCCACCAACCTCCGCTACGGCAATCCGGACGCCACCGACGAGGAGTTGTGGCACGCGCTGGAGGTGGCGCAGGCCAAGGACTTCGTCGAGCGGCTGGAGAACGGGCTCGACTCCCCCGTCGCGCAGGGCGGCACCAATGTCTCCGGCGGTCAGCGGCAGCGGCTCGCCATCGCGCGCACGCTGGTGCAGCGGCCGGAGATCTACCTCTTCGACGACTCCTTCTCCGCCCTCGACTACGCGACCGACGCGGCACTGCGCGCGGCGCTCGCCGAGGAGACCGCGGAGGCGACCGTCGTGATCGTGGCCCAGCGGGTGGCGACCATCCGCGACGCCGACCGGATCGTCGTCCTCGACGAGGGGCGGGTCGTCGGCACCGGCACCCACCGCGAGCTGATGGCGGTCAACGAGACCTACCGGGAGATCGTGCTCTCCCAGCTCACGGAAGCGGAGGCTGCCTGATGGCCGGGCCCATGGGGCGCATGATGGCCGGCGGCGGCCCCGAGAACCGTTCGCTGGACTTCAAGGTGTCCGGCAGGCGGCTGCTAGCCCAGTTCAAGCCGGAGCGGCTGACCCTCTACGCCATGCTGGCCTGCGTGGTGGTGAGCGTCGGCCTCAACGTGGTCGGGCCGAAGATCCTCGGCCAGGCCACCGACCTGGTCTTCGCGGGCATCATCGGACGGCAGATGCCGGCCGGGGCGAGCAAGGAGGAAGTCCTCGCGGGGATGCGGCAACGCGGCGAGGGCCAGGTCGCCGACATGCTCCGCAGCACCGACTTCACCCCCGGCGAGGGCATCGACTTCACCGCCGTGGGGCACGTCCTGCTGCTCGCGGTCGGGGTGTTCCTGATCGCCGGGCTGCTGATGGCGGTGGCGACGCGGCTGGTCAACCGCACCGTCAACCGCACGATGTTCCGGATGCGCGAGGACGTCCAGACGAAGCTGTCGCGGCTTCCGCTGTCGTACTTCGACAAGCGCCAGCGCGGCGAGGTGCTGTCCCGGGCCACGAACGACATCGACAACATCGGGCAGACCCTCCAGCAGTCGATGGGCCAGCTCATCAACTCGCTGCTCACCATCATCGGCGTGCTCGCCATGATGTTCTGGGTGTCCTGGCTGCTGGCGCTGGTCGCGCTGGTCACCGTGCCGCTGTCGTTCGTCGTCGCCACCCGCGTGGGCAAGCGCTCGCAGCCGCACTTCGTGCAGCAGTGGCGCACCACCGGCAAGCTCAACGCCCACATCGAGGAGATGTACACCGGACACACCCTGGTGAAGGTGTTCGGGCGTCAGGACGAGTCGGCGGCGCAGTTCGCCGAGCAGAACGAGGCGCTGTACGAGGCCGGGTTCAAGGCGCAGTTCAACAGCGGGGTCATGCAGCCGCTGATGATGTTCGTGTCGAACATCAACTACGTGCTGGTGGCGGTCGTGGGCGGGCTGCGGGTCGCCTCCGGTGCGCTGTCCATCGGTGACGTGCAGGCGTTCATCCAGTACTCCCGGCAGTTCTCGATGCCGCTGACGCAGGTCGCGTCGATGGCGAACCTCGTGCAGTCGGGCGTCGCCTCAGCCGAGCGGGTCTTCGAACTCCTGGACGCGGAGGAGCAGGAGGCGGATCCCGAGGTCGCCGAGCGGCCCGCGGAACTGCGCGGGCGGGTCGCCCTGGAGCACGTGTCCTTCCGCTACGACCCCGAGAAGCCGCTCATCGAGGACCTCTCCCTGAAGGTCGAACCGGGTCACACCGTCGCGATCGTCGGCCCGACCGGCGCCGGCAAGACGACCCTGGTCAACCTGCTGATGCGGTTCTACGACGTCTCGGGCGGCCGGATCACCCTCGACGGCGTGGACATCGCCCGGATGACCCGCGACGAACTGCGCGCCGGGATCGGCATGGTCCTCCAGGACACCTGGCTGTTCGGCGGCACGATCGCGGAGAACATCGCGTACGGCGCCTCGCGCGAGGTCACCCGGGGCGAGATCGAGGAGGCGGCCAGGGCGGCGCACGCGGACCGGTTCGTCCGCACGCTGCCCGACGGCTACGACACCGTGATCGACGACGAGGGCAGCGGGGTGAGCGCGGGCGAGAAGCAGCTCATCACCATCGCCCGGGCGTTCCTGTCGGACCCGGTGATCCTGGTGCTCGACGAGGCGACCAGCTCGGTCGACACCCGCACCGAGGTCCTGATCCAGAAGGCGATGGCCAAACTGGCCCACGGGCGCACGTCGTTCGTGATCGCCCACCGCCTTTCCACGATCCGGGACGCGGACACCATCCTGGTGATGGAAAACGGCTCGATCGTCGAACAGGGCACCCACACGGACCTGTTGGAGGCACAGGGCGCCTACGCCCGCCTGTACAAGGCGCAGTTCGCACAGGCGGTGGCGGAGGTGGACTGATGGACGGTGGGGGCTGGTCCGACCTGAAGGGGCGCGGGGAACTGCGCGACCAGCCCCCACCGGCCCGCAGACGGCATCAGTCCAGGTAACCCCTCAACTGATCCGCAAAAGCATGGTCCCGCAGCTTGTTGAGCGTCTTGGACTCGATCTGCCGTATCCGCTCCCGGGTCACCCCGAAGATCCGCCCGATCTCCTCCAACGTGCGAGGACGGCCGTCAGCCAGCCCGTACCGGAGCTGCACGACCTTCCTCTCCCGCTCCCCCAGCGTCGACAGCACCGCCTCCAGGTGCTCCCGGAGCAGCAGGAACGCCGCCGACTCGACGGGAGACGTCGCGTCGCCGTCCTCGATCAGGTCACCGAGGGCGACGTCGTCCTCCTCGCCCACCGGCGCGTGCAACGACACCGGTTCCTGGGCGAGTCGGAGGACCTCACTGACCCTTTCCGGGGCGAGATCCAAGTGCGCGGCCACTTCCTCCGGCGTCGGCTCGTACCCGCGTTCCTGAAGCATCCGCCGCTGCACCCGGACGACCCGGTTGATCAGCTCGACGACATGGACCGGGACCCGGATCGTCCGGGCCTGGTCGGCGAGGGCCCGGGACATGGCCTGGCGGATCCACCAGGTGGCGTAGGTCGAGAACTTGTAGCCGCGGGCGTAGTCGAACTTCTCGACCGCCCGGATGAGGCCGAGGTTGCCCTCCTGGACCAGGTCGAGCATGGTCAGGCCACGGCCGACGTACCGCTTGGCGACCGAGACGACCAGGCGCAGGTTGGCCTCGATGAGGCGGCGCTTGGCCATCCGGCCCATCACCACCAGCCGGTCCAGGTCGAGCGCCAACTGGCTGTCCAGGGACGGGGTGTTGCTCAGCTTCTCCTCGGCGAACAGGCCGGCCTCGACCCGGCGGGCGAGTTCGACCTCCTCGGCCGCGGTGAGCAGCGGGATACGGCCGATCTCGCGCAGGTACTGGCGGAACAGGTCCGAGGAGGGGCCACCGGTGTCGGTGGCACGGCCGCGGGGTGGTTCGGGCGGCTCGACGGGTTCGGTCTCCACGGCGTCGAGCGCTTCGGCGGGCGGGGCGTCCGGCTCCGCCTCGGGGTGGTGCACGACACGGCTCTGCGGGGGCACCGCGACGAGCACCTCGGTCTCGGCGTCCGGTTCTGCCGTGTCGTCCGCACTGTTCTCGGTCTGTGTGAGGGTCTGGGTCTGCACGGGGGCGACCTCCAGGATGATCGCTGCCAAGGAGTACGGCAGCGGCGCTTCGGGGGCGGAGTCGGCGGCCTCGCCGCTGTCCGTCCCGTACGCGATGAGCGGAACCGCGGGGGTGTGGGACCCGTTGGGGACGGATCGGCCGCGCTCCGAGGACTCAGGCACCGGACCCAGTGTGGAGTACGACACATCGCCGCCACGAGGGGCGTGCGGTGACTTTTTGCAATCGGCCCGTGACCCCGCGGTTACCCCGCCGTAGGGTTTCTCAGAGGGCGGCGGCCCCGTGCTCGCGGAGTGCCTGGCCGTACTGCTGGAGGACCCACAGTTCGTTCTGCACGGCGGCCAGGTGGGCGGGGTCGCCGCCGGTGCCCAGTCGGATCAGGGTGCCCTGGACCTCCTGGATGCGGCGGTCGACGGCACGGCGGCGGACCCAGACGAGCTGTTCGCCCGCGTAGTTCTCGTCGACCGCGCGCCGCATGATCGCCTCCACGGCCAGCTCGGTGACCATGGCGCGGACCGCGTCGTCGGGGGCGGCCTCGCGGACCCGGACCAGGTAGTCCTGGGAGTCCTGGACGCCGTACTCGGCGCCGCCCGCGTCCATGATGGCCTGGCGTACGGCGGCGTAGGGCGGGGCGGTGAACTCGTCGACGCCGTACGCGTCGAAGGCCGGGGAGACCAGCTCGGGGCGCTGGAGGGCGAGCTTGAGCAGCTCGCGCTCGGTGGCGTAGACGGGGTTGCGCAGGGTCAGGGCGGGACCTGAGACGGCGGGGCGGTGCGTCCCGTCGTACGACGGTTGTTGCTGGCCGCGTCCCTGCGGGGCCGGGCCCTTGCCGCCGCGGTCGCGGGCCCAACGGGCCAGCTGGGCCACCCGCTTGACCACGAACTGGGTGTCGAGGATGCCGAGCATGCCGGCCAGCTGGACGGCGACCTCGTGCTGGGCGCCGCTGTTCTTGATGCGGGCCACGATGGGGGCCGCTTCGTCGAGGGCGGCGGCCCGGCCCGCCGGGGTGTCGAGGTCGTAGCGGACGACGATCTGGCGCAGCGCGAACTCGAAGAGCGGGGTGCGGGGTTCGACGAGGTCGGCGACCGCGTCGTCGCCCTTGGCGAGGCGCAGGTCGCAGGGGTCCATGCCGTCGGGGGCGATGGCGATGTAGGTCTCGGCGGCGAACTTCTGGTCGTCCTCGAAGGCGCGCAGGGCCGCCTTCTGGCCGGCCGCGTCGCCGTCGAAGGTGAAGATCACGCGGGCCGAGCCGTTGTCCATGAGGAGCCGGCGGAGGATCTTGATGTGGTCGCTGCCGAAGGCCGTGCCGCAGGTCGCGATCGCCGTCGTCACGCCGGCGAGGTGGCAGGCCATGACGTCGGTGTAGCCCTCGACGACGACCGCGCGGGACGCCTTGGCGATGTCCTTCTTCGCGAGGTCGATGCCGTAGAGGACCTGGGACTTCTTGTAGATCGCGGTGTCGGGCGTGTTGAGGTACTTCGGGCCGTTGTCCGCCTCGTAGAGCTTGCGCGCGCCGAAGCCGACGACGTCTCCGCCGATGTCGCGGATGGGCCACATCAGGCGGCCCCGGAAGCGGTCGATGGGGCCGCGGCGGCCCTCCTGGGCGAGACCGGAGAGCAGGATCTCCTTGTCGCTGAAGCCCTTGCCGCGCAGGAAGCGGGTGAGGTGGTCCCAGCCCTGGGGGCTGTACCCGACGGAGAAGTGCGCGGCCGCGGCCTGGTCGAAGCCGCGCTCGGCGAGGAACTGCCGGCCGGTGTCGGCCTCCGGGCTGCTCGCCAGCTGCTCCATGTACCAGTCGGCGGCGATCTTGTGGGCCTCGACCAGGCGGATGCGTTCGCCGCGCTGGTGGGCGGGGTTGTAGCCGCCCTCCTCGTAGCGCAGGGTGATGCCGGCCTGGGCGGCCAGGCGCTCGACCGACTCCGAGAAGGTGAGGTGGTCGACCTTCATCACGAACGTGATGGTGTCGCCGCCCTCCTGGCAGCCGAAGCAGTGGAAGAGGCCCTTGCTCGGACTGACCTGGAAGGACGGCGACTTCTCGTCATGGAAGGGGCACAGCCCCTTGAGGTTGCCGCCACCCGCGTTGCGCAGCTGGAGGTACTCGGACACCACGGCGTCGATCGGGACCGCGTCCCGTACCGCCTTCACGTCCTCGTCGTTGATCCGTCCTGCCACGCGTGAAGTCTACGGGGACGGACTGACACCTACGGGACGAGGCTTTCGAGCGGAACGTGCGGGTCCGCCAGTGCCTCGGTGTCCACCCGGGTCCCGGACCGGATCAGTCCCTGGATCGGCTCCGTGACGTCCCACACGTTGACGTTCATCCCGGCCAGCACCCGGCCCTCCTTCACCCAGAACGCGATGAACTCGCGCTTGCCGGCGTCTCCCCGGATCACCACTTCGTCGTAGGAGCCCGGGGGCGCCCAGCCGCTGTACTCCATGCCCAGGTCGTACTGGTCGGAGAAGAAATAGGGCACCCGGTCGTACGTCACCTGGCGGCCCAGCATCGCGCGGGCCGCCGCCGGGCCGCCGTTGAGTGCGTTGGCCCAGTGCTCGACCCGCAGCCGGGTATCGAAGAGGGCGTGGTGGAAGGAGGCCACGTCACCGGCCGCGTAGATGTCCGGGTCGGAGGTGCGCAGCTGCTCGTCCACCGCGATTCCGCCGCCGTGCGCCCGGTCCACCAGCTCGAGACCCGCCTGCTCCGCGAGGGCGACCCGCGGGGCCGCGCCGACCGCCGCGAGGACGTCGTGCGCCGGGTGCTCCTCGCCGTCGTCGGTACGGGCGGCGAGGACCATGCCGTCCTGTCCCACGATCTCGGTCAGTCTCGCCCCGAAGTGGAAGCGGACGCCGTGCTCGCGGTGCAGCTCCGCGAAGACGTTGCCGAGCTCGGGGCCGAGCACCGAGTACAGCGGGGTGGACGAGGAGGCGACGACGGTGACCTCCGCGCCGTACTCCCGGGCCGCCGCCGCGACCTCCAGGCCGATCCAGCCGGCACCGGCGATCACGAGGTGGCCGTTGTCCCGGCCGAGCGCCGCCAGGACGCCCTTGAGGCGCTCGGCGTGCGCGAGGCGCCGCAGGTGGTGGACGCCGGCCAGGTCGGTGCCGGGGATGTCCAGCCGGCGGGGCTCGGCGCCGGTGGCCAGAAGCAGCTTGTCGTAGTGGACGGCGGTGCCGTCCTCACCGAAGCGGACCGTCTTCGCCGTACGGTCGATGGCGTCGACGGTCTCGCCGAGGTGCAGCTCGATGTCGTTGCGCGCGTACCAGGCGGGTTCGTGGACGAAGACGCTGTCGCGCTCCTCCTTGCCGAGGAGGTAGCCCTTGGAGAGCGGCGGGCGCTCGTAGGGGTGGTCGCGTTCGTCGCAGATCAGTATCACGCGGCCGGTGAAGCCCTCCGTGCGGAGCGTCTCGGCCGCCTTCGCCCCGGCGAGACCTCCTCCCACGATGACAAAAGTCTGATCCGCGTCGACCACTTGATGCCTCCTCTTAGGGGTGCCGCCACCTTGGAGCCTCCCGCACGGAGCGTGAGGGGGGAAGAGGGAGTGGCCCGATCAGGCCACGGAGGGTCACCTTCGGGCGCGTTTCCCGTCACTCCTGTCGCGTGCTTTCTACACGTGCCCCATGAGACGCGCATGAAGCGAGCGTGCCGACGCGTCGGTGAGGGACGCGATCTGGTCGACGATCACCCGCTTGCGGGCACGGTCGTCGGACGCCTGGTCGAACAGGGCCCGGAACTGCGGGTCGAGTCCTTCCGGGGCGCGGACGGTGAGCGCCTCGGCGAGTTCCGCGACCACGATCCGCTGGTCGGCCCGCAGCCGCTCCTGCTCCGCGCGCTGCATGACGTACCGGTCGGCGACGGCCTTGAGCACCGCGCACTCCAGCCGGGTCTCGTGCGGTACGACGAGTTCGGCGCCGTATCTGGTGAGCCGCCCGGTGCCGTACCGCTCGCGGGTGGCGGCCTCGGCGGACAGGCAGAATCGGCCGATGAGCTGGCTGGTGGCGTCCTTGAGGCGGGCCTGGGCCGCGGCGGAGCCGTCGTAGCCGTGCGGCCACCACTCCTGGTCCTGGAGCCGGTCGAGGGCGGCCGCGAGCTCCGCCGGGTCGGTGTCGGCGGGGACGTACCGGCCGAGGGCCACCTCGAAGACCGCCGCGCGTTCCGGTTCGGCGTGCAGGCAGTCGGGGTCGACGTGGCCGGCGTGCAGGCCGTCCTCGACGTCGTGGACGGAGTAGGCCACGTCGTCGGACCAGTCCATGACCTGGGCCTCGAAGGTGGTGCGGGTGTCGGGGGCGCCCTTGCGGATCCAGTCGAAGACGGGACGGTCGTCCTCGTACACGCCGAACTTCCGGGTGGGGTGCGCGCCGCGCGCCCAGGGGTACTTGGTGGCCGCGTCGAGGGTGGCCCGGGTGAGGTTCAGGCCCACCGAGCCCTCCTCGGTGAAGCGTTTGGGCTCGATGCGGGTGAGGAGCCGCAGGGACTGGGCGTTGCCCTCGAAGCCGCCGCAGTCGTCGGCGAACTCGTTCAGGGCCTGTTCGCCGTTGTGGCCGAACGGGGGGTGGCCGAGGTCGTGGGCGAGACAGGCGGCCTCCACCAGGTCCGGGTCGCAGCCGAGGGCCGCGCCGAGCTCACGGCCGACCTGGGCGCATTCCAGGGAGTGGGTGAGGCGGGTGCGGGGGCTGGCGTCCCAGACCTGGCTGAGGGTGCCCGGGGTGACGACCTGCGTCTTGCCGGCGAGCCTTCTGAGCGCGGCGGAGTGGAGGATGCGGGCGCGGTCGCGTTGGAAGGCGGTGCGGCCGGGGCGCTTGTCGGGTTCGGGGGCCCAGCGTTCGGTTGACTGCGGGTCGTACGGCATGTCTTGACAGTACGGGCAGGGGCTGACAATTCGCCGCGCGGCTGCCGGGTTCCGGTTCCGGTCATACGGCGAGTGCGGGTCGTGGGTGGCTGGTCGCGCCCCGCGGCGGAGCCGCAAATTGACACAGCCCCGCGCCCCCGAGGTCGGTCACCTGGTCGTAGCGGTGCAGGATCAGGTCGGTCATCGCCGGGTGGGTGCCCAGCGGGGCCGAGGCGATCCACGGGGCCTTCTCCGCGCACTGCCTCGCGAACAGGCCCGGAGCCGTGAAGTACGAGGCCACCGCGACCTTGTGGCGGCCCCTTGCCGTCAGTGCCCTGATCGCCGTCTCGACCGTCGGGGTCGCCGCCGAGGCGTACGCCGGGACCACCGGGACGCCCAGGCGGTCGGACAGCAGCTGGGCCGTGCGGCGGGTGTCCACGGCCGACTCCGGGTCCCGGGAACCTGCCGAGGCCAGGACGACCGCGCTCTCGCGGCGGGTCTCCTCGTCCGTCCCGGTGTGCCAGCCCGCCTCCACGAGACGGGCGTGCAGCGTGTCCACGAGCAGCGGGTGCGGGCCCAGCGGGGCCGCCACGCGCGTGCGTGCCGGGGACGCGGCCGCCATGTCCGGGATGTCACGCTTCACGTGGTAGCCGCGGGAGAGGAGCAGCGGGACCAGGACCGCCTCCGCCGTGCCCAGGGAGGCCAGCGTGTCCGGCAGCAGCGGTTCGTTGAGCTCGATGTGGCCCAGGTGGACCGGCAGGTCGGGGCGCCGGTCGCGGACCTGGTCGAGGAGGTCGTGAACCGTGGCGAGGGTGCGCGGGTCGCGGCTGCCGTGGGCCACCAGGACGAGGGCGGGCGGCTCGGGGCGGCGCCTGTCGTCGAGGGAGACGAGGCCGGGCTGGCTGCTGATCCGGTTCATGCAGTGATGGTGGCGGTCGGAGGTTGCCTCCCCGTTTCACGGCAATAACGCGGCCTTTCAGGGGCTTCACGGTCCGCGGGGGTGCCGTGTGAGCTCGTGTGACCTGCGTTTTCGCGGTCGTGCGTGAGCCTGGTCACGTCGGAGTCGGCGAACCGGACCGTCCGGCGGGACGTCCTGGTTCTCGGAAAGACCACCGGGAGGGACCGTCCGATGCGACTGCCGAAGATGCGTCGACCGCGTCTGCCACGCACGCGTGCCGGGCGGCGCAGGCTGGTGCAGGCCGTGATGGCGGGGTGTGTGCTCGCGCTGCTGCCGTCGACGTGGCTGTACGTCTCGACGCAGGGCCGGCTGGGGACGACGGCCGACGCGCCCCGCACCGACGTGGCCGTCGTGTTCGGGGCCGGACTGTGGGACGGCGAGCCGTCGCCGTACCTCGCCCACCGGCTCGACGCGGCGGCGACGCTGTACCGGGACGGGCGGATCAAGGCCGTCCTCGTCACCGGGGACAACAGCCGCGAGGACTACGACGAGCCCGACGCCATGCGCGCCTACCTGACCCGGCACGGCGTCCCGGACACCCGGATCGTCAGCGACTACGCGGGCTTCGACACCTGGGACTCGTGCGTCCGGGCCCGGAAGATCTTCGGCGTGGACAAGGCGGTGCTGATCAGTCAGGACTTCCACATCCGGCGCGCGGTCGCGCTCTGCGAGGCGGCGGGGATCTCCTCGTACGGGGTCGGCGTGTCCGCCAAACACGACGTCACCTGGTACTACGGCGGCACCCGGGAGATTCTGGCGGCGAGCAAGGCGGCGCTGGACGTGGTGTTCCAGCCGGACCCGCGCTTCCTGGGCCCGAAGGAACCGGGCGTGACGGACGCGCTGGCCTCCGCGCGCTGAGCGCCGGTCGCCGGCGCGCCTCGTGCGACAGGGTGGACGTGGCCCGGGTGCGGGACGTGTCACGTCCCGCACCCGGGTCCGCCGTCACCGGCCGGTGAAGCGTGGGGGGCGTTTCTCCAGGAACGCGGTCATGCCCTCCTTCTGGTCCGCGGTCGCGAACAGGGCGTGGAAGACCCGGCGTTCGAAGCGGATGCCGTCCCGCAGGCCCGTCTCCAGGGCCTGGTTCACGCACTCACGGGCCGCCCGGACCGCCGTGCGCCCGTACGAGGCGACGGTGGCGGCCGCCTCCAGGGCCTCCGGCAGGACCCGGTCGTCCGGTACGACCCGGGAGACGAGGCCGCAGCGCCCCGCCTCCCGCGCGTCCATCGTGCGACCGGTGAGGACCAGGTCCATCGCCGTGGCCCTGCCGACGAGCCGGGTCAGCCGCTGGGTGCCGCCGATCCCGGGGATCACGCCCAGTTTGATCTCCGGTTGCCCGAAGACCGCCGACTCCCCCGCGACGACGAGGTCGCACATCATCGCCAGTTCGCAACCGCCGCCCAGCGCGGGGCCGTTGACGGCGGCGATCTTCGGGGTGCGCAGGTCGGCGAACTCCTCCCAGTCGGCGAAGTAGTCCTCCTCCGCCATCTCCACGGCCGACTTCCCGGCCATCTCCCCGATGTCGGCGCCCGCCGCGAACACCCGCTCCGAGCCGGTGACGACGAAGCAGCCCACCTCCGGATCGGCGTCCAACGGGCGCAGGGTGTCGAGGAGTTCGGCCAGCAGCGCGGAACTGAGCGCGTTGAGGACGTGCGGGCGGTGCAGGCGTACGGTCACGACGGCGCCGTGCCGTTCGAGCTTCAGGTGGTTCATCGTCGTCCCTCTCTACGAGTCCCAGATCGCGCCGTACGCCGGGATGCCCCGCCGTTCCAGGCCGTGCACCACCTGCCAGGTGAGCTTCTTGTTGGAGATGCAGATGACGGCCTCCGCCCCGAAGTCCCGGTAGGCCTCGTAGGCGAGGCTCACCATGTCGGGCTTGCCGTGCCGGGAGGTGTCCCAGACCAGGGCGTCCGGCTGGACGGCGAGGATCTCGTCGACCAGGGCGTCGCCGTAGGTGGTGCGGGGGTCGCGGGTGGCCCAGACCAGGCGGGAGGGCACCTCGGCGGCGAGGAGGTGGGGCAGGCAGGGGCCGATGCCGCTGCCGGTCGCCACGTACACCACCTTCGTGAACAGGGTCTCGATGTTGGCGACGCCGGCGGTGGTGATGCCCTTGACCCAGACCTTCGGCGGCAGGTCGTCGATGAAGGCGCCGGTCCAGTCGCCGGCCCGGGAGATGGTGAGCCGGAAGCCGGGTTCGCCGGGGGCGGGGACGTTGGCGAAGGAGTGCCACTCCTTCAGTGGACTGCGGCTGATCGCGGTGGAGGAGCCCGCGAAGGGGGTCTCGCCGTGGTCGAAGCGGGCCAGCACCACGTGTGGGGAGGGCCGTTCGAGGCGTACGGCGACCTTGCGCAGCCGCAGCCAGGGCAGGGCCACACTGAAGGTGACGACCGCGAGGACGGTCACCTCGAAGGGGCCGGGGGCGGCGAGAAGCGTGTGCGTCCAGAAGAGGGCCAGGGCGGCCCAGCCGCCGAAGCGGTGGATCTTCTCGAAGTGGTCGTGGTGGCGGGAGCGGAAGGGCGGCAGGGCGGTGGCGACGATGAGCGCGAGGAGGGCGATCAGCGTCCAACCGATGGCAGCGCGAGGGCTGTTGGGGGTGGCGGTCGTCAGGGCCAGGAACCAGGCCGTGCCCGCCAGTGCTCCGCCCACGTGCAGTCCGCCGAAGTGGTAGACCTTCCCGAGCGTCCAGCGGATCCGCAGCGGCCAGCTCGTCGGGGGCCAAGTGGCCAGCCTGAAGAAGAGGTTGACGACGTACTGCTGGCGGACGAGCACGGCCACGGCGAGGTTGACGAGGGCCGCGCGGCCCATGGTCACCTGGGTGGGCGCCCAACCGGCGTACAGGAAGCCGAGGTTCGCCGCGATCACCAGGGCGGCCAGCCGGTTGTAGTGCATCAGGCGCGGGTGCTTGAGCAGACGCCTGACGCCGGGGAGCAGCGGGGGGAGGTCGACCGTGTCCCGGTCGAGGGACGTGGTCATCGGACCGCCCCCTGGAGGGACTCGCCGTGCAGGGCCAGCCGCAGCAGCGCCGCCTTGTCGATCTTGCCGCGGTCCGTCTCCGGCAGGAATGGCAGGGGCATGACACTTTCGGGGACGCAGTAGTACGGCAGCGCGTCCGCGACCGCCCGCCGAGCCCGGTCGGGGTCGACGTCCGCCGGGCAGACGAAGGAGACCAGGGTGCGGGCGTCCCGCCTGAGGGTGACCGCGCGGGCGCAGCCCTCGACGGACTCCAGGACCGAGGAGACGGAGTCGAGCTCGACGCGGAAGCCGCGGACCTTGACCTGGTCGTCGGTGCGGCCGAGGTGTTCGAGCTGCCCGTCGGCGGTCCAGCGCCCGAGGTCCCGGGTGCGGAACATACGGTGCTCGCCGCCGAGGAAGGGGTCGGGGGCGTAGCGCTCGGCGTTCAGCGCCGGGTTGTCCAGGTAGCCCGCCGAGACACAGGCGCCGCCCGCCCACATCTCGCCGACCGCGCCGATGGGCAGCGGACGCCGGTCGGCGTCGAGGACGTAGACCGTGTTGTTGGGGGTCGGGCGGCCGATGGTCAGCAGCGGGGCCGCCGGGTCGTGGCGGCTCATGGTGTTGACAATCGTCGTCTCGGTGGGGCCGCAGCAGTTGTGGAAGGCGGCCCGCGCGGCCCAGCGGTCGGCCAGCGGACGCGGGCAGGGCTCCCCGGCGACGGCGACCGTGCGGACGCGCGGGCAGGCGGCGGGGTCTATCCCGGACAGCACGGTCGGGGTGGCGATCAGGACGTCGGCGGTCCTGGCCGCCGACGTGAGGTCCCGGCCGCGGATGACGAGGGTGCCGCCGTGGGTGAGGCAGCCGAGGATCTCCCAGGCCGCCATGTCGAAGGCGACGTTGAGGAGCTGGGCCACCCGGTCGCCGGGGCGGATGCCGAGGCCGCCCGGTTCGGTGAGGAGGAGGTTCGCGACGTTGCGGTGGGTGACCTTCACGCCGTTGGGGCGACCGGTGGTGCCCGAGGTGAACAGCACGTAGCAGCCGTCGTCCGGGCGGACGGCCCGCGCGGGTGCGCCGGCCGGCTCGTACGGCAGCGGTTCGTCGAGGGTGATCACGTGCGGGCCCCGGGGGACGCCGGCCGCGTGCTCGGCGACGGTGAGGACGATCCGGGTGCGGGCCGCGTCGATCACATGGGCGAGCTGGGGCGTGGGGGTGAGGCCGATGTCCTGGGGGACGTAGGCGGCGCCCGCCTTCAGGATGGCGAGCAGGCCGACGAGCATCGGGATGGAACGGCGTACGAAGAGTCCGACGTGATCGCCGGGCCGTACGCCCTCGCGGACCAGGCGGGCGGCGAGGGCGTCGGCGTACCGGTCGAGCTCGCCGTAGGTGATCGTCGCTCCCGCGTGTTCCGCCGCCACGGCGTGCGGGGCCGCGGCGGCCCGGCGTTCGACGGCGCGGTGGACGAGCGGGTCGGGCACGGGGACGGCGGGACCGTGGCCGTAGGCCCGGAAGAGGTGCTGGTCGCGGGGGGGCAGCGGACGCAGAGACATGCCGGGGGAACCTCCTGGCTGGCTTCTCGCATGACGGGGTGCCTGGCGCCAAGCTGGATCCGCGCTCGACTGTAGTAGCGGTTTTTCAACACTCAACAAGGCGTGACCGGCCAACTACGCGAGAAAACGCGCCACATGTGGTGTCTTTCACATCGCAGGCACCTTCCGTACCGCCCGGCGGCGACTACCCGGTGGACGAGTCCGTGCCTCACGGCTTCCGGGCGCCGGGCGGGAGATCGTCGTCTTGGGTGCGTAACACGGGGCCGTCCCCGGCGTAACACGGCCGAAGCACGCTGAGGGACATGCCGAACTCCCCGACGCCCACGCACTGCCCGTACTGCGCCCTCCAGTGCGGGATGAACCTGACCCCCGCCCCGGACGGGACCGTCGAGGTCGGTGAGCGCGCGGACTTCCCGGTGAACCGGGGCGCGCTGTGCGGCAAGGGCCGTACCGCGCCCGCGGTGCTCTCCTCCCGGGTGCGCCTGACCTCCCCGTTGGTGCGCTCCGGCGGCACACTCGTGCCCGCCGGCTGGGACGAGGCACTGGACCGGATCGCCGGGGGGCTGGCCCGCACGCGCTCGGAACATGGCCCGGACGCGTGCGGGGTCTTCGGCGGGGGCGGCCTCACCAACGAGAAGGCCTACACGCTCGGCAAGTTCGCCCGGGTCGTCCTCGGCACCTCGCAGATCGACTACAACGGCCGCTTCTGCATGTCGTCGGCGGCGGCCGGCGGCTTGAAGGCATTCGGCCTGGACCGCGGGCTGCCCTTCCCGCTGGAGGACATCCCGAAGTCGGGCTGTGTGATCCTCGTGGGCTCCAACCTCGCCGAGACCATGCCGCCCGCCCTGCGGTTCTTCACCGAGCTGAAGGAGAACGGCGGCACGCTGATCGTCATCGACCCGCGCAGGACCAGGACCGCCGAGCAGGCCGACCTGCATCTGATGCCGAGGCCCGGCACGGATCTCGCCCTCGCACTCGGCCTGCTGCACCTGGTGGTGGCGGAGGGCCGGGTCGACGAGGAGTACGTCCGTGAGCGCACGGTCGGCTGGGAGGACGCGCGGGCCGCCGCGATGGCCCACTGGCCGGAGTACGTCGAACGGATCACCGGCGTCCCCGTGCCCCAACTCCGCGAGACGGTAAGGATGTTCTGCGAGCCGGAGTCCGCGATGGTGCTCACCGCGCGCGGGCCCGAGCAGCAGTCCAAGGGCACCGACACCGTGAGCGCCTGGATCAACCTGTGTCTGGCGACCGGGCGCGCGGGACGGCCGTACAGTGGATACGGCTGCCTGACCGGGCAGGGCAACGGACAGGGCGGGCGGGAACACGGCCAGAAGGCCGACCAGTTGCCGGGCTACCGCAAGCTGGACGACCCGGCGGCGCGGGCCCATGTCGCCGAGGTGTGGGGCGTGGACCCCGACACGCTGCCCGGACCGGGGCGCAGCGCCTACGAGTTGCTGGACGCGCTCGGTACCGACATCAGGTCCCTGCTCCTGATGGGGTCCAACCCGGTGGTGTCGGCGCCGCGTGCCGCGCACATCGAGGAGCGGATCAAGTCCCTTGATTTCCTTGCCGTCTGTGACGTGGTGCTGTCGGAGACGGCGGCCCTCGCGGACGTGGTGCTGCCGGTGACGCAGTGGGCCGAGGAGACGGGCACGACGACCAACCTGGAGGGGCGGGTGCTGCTGCGCCGCAAGGCGATCTCGCCCCCGGACGGCATCCGCAGCGACCTGGAGGTCCTGCACGAACTCGCCGACCGGCTCGGGGTGGAGAAGGGCTTCCCGACCGACCCCGAGGAGGTCTTCGAGGAGCTGCGGCGGGCGAGCGCGGGCGGTCCGGCGGACTACTCCGGGATCACGTACCGGCGGCTCGCCGAGGAGGACGGGGTGTTCTGGCCCTGCCCGACGGAGGACACCACGGCGGAGGCCCGCCCGACCGGGGACACGACAGCGGGGTCCCGCCCGACCGAGAACACCACAGCGGGGTCCCGCCCGGCCGAGGGCACCGCGGCGGGGTCCCGCCCGGCCGAGGGCACCGCGGCGGGGTCCCGCCCGGCCGAGGGCACCGCGGCGCACCCCGGCACGCCGCGGCTCTTCCTGGACCGGTTCGCCCACCCCGACGGCCGGGCCCGCTTCGTCCCGGTCTCGCACCGGGCGGTCGCGGAGGAGCCCGACGCGGAGTACCCGGTGCTGCTGACGACCGGGAGGGTCGTGGCGCAGTACCAGTCCGGCGCGCAGACCCGCCGGGTGGACGAGTTGAACGCCGCCGCGCCGGGGCCGTTCGTGGAGCTGCACCCGCGGCTCGCGGAGCGACTCGGGGCCGCCGAGGGTGATCCGGTGGCCGTGGTCTCGCGGCGCGGGCGGGCTGTCGCCCCGGCCCGCATCACGCTCGGCATCCGCCCCGACACCGTCTTCATGCCCTTCCACTGGTACGGCGAGGGCCGCGCCAACACCCTCACCAACCCGGCGCTGGACCCGACGTCACGGATGCCGGAGTTCAAGGCGTGCGCGGTGCGGGTGGAGGCGGTGGGGCGGCAGGACGCCGGGTGAGCCAGTCGCCGCTCGCGATCAGCCGGCCGCGCGCTCGCAGTCGTACGGCGACGGGGGGCGCGGCCACGTACACCCACGCGCGCACGGCGGTGCCGTCGGCGACGCGCGCCACCTCGCGTGCGACCCGCTCGTAGAGGTTGCGCGGGTCTCCCGGGCGGTACTCCTCCAACTCGTCGAGCGCGGTGAGCAGTTCGTCGTACTCCTCCGGGTCCGCGGTGACGAGCTCACCGCGCACCGGTCCGCCCTGCGGCTCCTCGACGACGTACGGGTATCCGGGGCCGTCGTACAGCAGGGCTCCGGGCAGCCGGCCCGGTTCCTCGGAGCGGACGCGGCCGCGCAGGAAGAGGTCGTGGTTGACCTCGCCGGGGCGGAGGGTGCCGTAGACGAAGAACGGGAGCCGAGCAGGGGTCACAGAAACGATTCTCTCCCCTCACACACCTGCACGTGACGCGGTATGGACACGGCTTGTCATGACCTCTTAAATCTTCGACAACGTCCGCGCCACCCCCACGCGCCCCACTGGCGCCGTTCTGAGGAGACCGATGAGTCGGATACGGCCGTACGTCCGAGGTGCCCGTTCCCGTCGGCTCGCCACCGCCGGAGTGGCCGCCACCGCAGCCACCCTGCTGGCCGCCGCCCTCTCCCCCGCCGCAGGCGCCGCCGAGCGGCCCACCAGAGCCACCGCGCTCGACAACGCGGCGTCCGTCCTGGCCGAGAAGGCCTCGGCCCTGGGCCTCACCTCCGCGCAGCGCACCAAGGTCCGTGACGTGATCGTCGACCCCGACGGCACCCAGCACGTCCGCTACGACCGCACCTACCGCCAACTGCCTGTGCTCGGCGGCGACTTCGTGGTTCACCTGGCACCCGACGGGGCGTACAAGAGTTCCTCCCGCGCCACGAGATCCGCCATCTCCCTGTCGAGTGTCACCCCCGTCCTGTCCGCCCCGAAAGCCGCCGACCTCGCGGCGAACGCGCTCAAGGCGGCCAACCTCGGTGAGACGCTGAAGAAGCTCACCGCCAAGCCGCAGCTGGTCGTCGACGCCCTGCACGGGGCGCCGAAGCTGGCCTGGCGGACGAACGCGGCCGCCCAGGACTCGCTCGGCAACCCGGTCGCCCGGACCGTCCTGACCGACGCCCGCACCGGGGCCCAGATAGACGCCTGGGACAGCATCGAACAGGCCGCCGGGGACGGGAAGTCGCTGTACAGCGGCACGGTCGCGCTGAACAC
The DNA here is from genome assembly GCF_000719505.1 of Streptomyces sp. NRRL B-3229. NCBI lineage: Bacteria > Bacillati > Actinomycetota > Actinomycetes > Kitasatosporales > Streptomycetaceae > Streptomyces > Streptomyces sp. NRRL B-3229. The sequence continues at coordinate 183,883 of NZ_JOGP01000019.1, forward strand.
CACCCAGTCCGGATCGACGTACCAGCTCAAGGACGCGACGCGCGGGAACACCTACACCGGGGACGCCGCCAACAAGACCGACCTGTGCTTCCTGAACATCTGCTTCAGCCGGGCGCCCGCGACCCTGTTCACCGACGCCGACAACCACTGGGGCACGGGGGCGACGTCGGACCGGGCGACGGCGGCAGTGGACGCGCAGTACGGGACCGACGTCACCTGGGACTACTACAAGAACGTCCACGGGCGGAACGGCATCGGCGGCGACGGCAAGGGCTCCTACAACCGCGTCCACTACGGCAACAGCTACAACAACGCCTTCTGGGACGACAGCTGCTTCTGCATGACGTACGGCGACGGGGACGGGACGCAGCTCGGCCCGCTGGTGTCGCTGGACGTGGCGGGGCACGAGATGTCGCACGGGGTGACGTCGAAGACGGCGGCGCTGACGTACTCCGGCGAGTCCGGCGGGCTCAACGAGGCGACCTCCGACATCTTCGGCAGCCTGGTGGAGTTCTACGCGGGCAACTCCTCCGACGTCGGCGACTACCTGATCGGCGAGAAGATCGTCCGGTCCGGCTTCGGAAAGGACGCCCTGCGCTACATGGACAAGCCCTCCAAGGACGGCAAGTCCGCGGACGCGTGGAGCAGTTCGGTGGGCAATCTCGACGTCCACTACTCCTCCGGGGTCGCGAACCACTTCGCGTACCTGCTCGCGGAGGGCAGCGGACCCAAGACGGTCAACGGCGTCAGCTACAACTCCCCGACCTCCAACGGCTCCACGGTCACCGGGATCGGCCGGGACAAGCTGGGCGCCATCTGGTACCGGGCGCTGACGGTCTACATGACGTCCTCCACGAACTACGCGGGGGCGCGGACGGCCACGCTGAACGCGGCGAAGGACCTGTACGGTGCGGGCAGTCCCGAATACAACGCGGTGGCTGCGGCCTGGAGCGCGGTGAACGTGAACTGACGGTCCGTCGTCCTACGGCGTGTGACGCGGCCGCCCCGGAGTCCGGGGCGGCCGTACCCGTGACGGAAGGAGGCGGAAGGTGGGTGTGGACGATCCGCACATCCATGTCGAGGTGAAGGTGGTGCGCGGCGAGGCCGCCGTGCGCACCATGCTCGCGGCCACGTTCGGGATCGCAGGGGACCTGCCGAGCGTCGTCGCCACCGGGTGCGGGCTGAAGGTGCCGTACGCCATGACCTCGCCGCGGCCGGACCGGGTGACCTGTCTGGCCTGCCGGGAGCACGCCCGCGCCGAGCACCTGCGCTTCGCGGACGAGGTCGAGCGCATCGGCACCCTGCCGGGGTCTCCGGTGACGTCCGCCGAGGCCCGGCAGGCGGCGGGGCGGCATCGCACGCTCGCGGAGCGGTTCTCGTCCGGCGGCGGGGGCTGACACGGACGTCGGCGGACCCGGCACGGGAGCCTGATCCAGCCGATCCCGTGCCCGGCCCGGGGGAAATGCGATGGCAGCGCGTTCCTCCCCGTGGATACGCTCCACCACCGATGTCCGCCCCCTCCCCCCGGAGCCCCATGTCGTCCCCCACGAAGATGCACGCCGACGAGCTCGACATCGACGCGGAGCTGGTGCACGGGCTGATCGCCGACCAGTTTCCGCGCTGGGGCGAACTCCCCGTCTCCCGCGTCGAGTCGGCCGGGACGGACAACGCGATGTTCCGGCTCGGGGACGACATGGTCGTACGGCTGCCGCGGTTGCCCGGCGGCGGGCGCCAGGTGGAGTTCGAGCACCGGTGGCTGCCCCTGCTGGCACCCCGGCTTCCGCTCGCGGTGCCGGAGCCGTTGGCCAAGGGGGAAGCGGGCCGGGGGTACGTGCTGCCCTGGGGGGTGTACCGGTGGCTGGACGGGGACAACGCCTACGACTCACCGCTCACCGAACTCACCGACGCCGCGGTGGAGTTGGGGCGGTTCGTCGCCGCGTTGCAGGCGGTCGACGCGACCGGCGGGCCGGCCTCCTACCGCCCCGGACCCCTGCACCTCCTCGACGACGGCACCCGGCGGGCGATCCAGGACCTCGGCGCCGCCGGGCTCCTGGACGCGAACCGGGCGACCGCCCTCGCGGACGAGGCCGGCCGGCTGCCCGGGTGGGACGGCGCGCCCGTCTGGCTGCACGCCGACCTCCTCCCCGGCAACCTGCTCACCGTGGACGGCCGTCTCACCGCCGTCATCGACTTCGGCTGCCTCGGCGTCGGGGAGCCCACGGCGGACACCCTGCCGGCGTGGACCGTGTTCACCGGCGAGAGCCGCCGGCTGTTCCGGGAGGCGGCGGAGTTCGACGACGCCACCTGGGAACGGGGACGCGCGTGGGCCCTGTGCTGGGGCGTGGGCGCGGTGCACTACTACCGGGGCGGGAAGAACCCGGTCCTGGCGAAGGTGGGACAGCGGGCGATCGACGAAGCGCTCGCCGGGCACTGACGGACACGTCGGGGACGGGGGGCGCGCGGCGCCGTTTACCTCGGTGACCTCGGTGACCCCGGTGACCTCGGCGATCCCGGCCACCTCGGCGACCCCGGCGGCCCCGATGGCCCCGGCGGCCTGAGCGTGAGGGCGTCCGGCTCGGTCTCACCGGGTGTAGGGCATCGCTGCCCTCCCCTGCCTCAGCACCCTGCCCCACCACACCAGCTGGTCAAGCATCGTCTTCGCCGCAGCGTCCGGTCCTGAGGGGTCCTTCGGGCGGCCGTCCTCGAAGGACGAACCGGCGTTGTGGAAGCTCACCGTGTCCCGCACCGTCACCGCGTGGAGCTCGGCGAAGACCTGCCGCAGGTGTTCCACGGCCCGTAGTCCGCCCGAGACGCCGCCGTAGGAGACGAGGGCCACCGGCTCGGCCTGCCACTCGGCGAAGTGCCAGTCGACGAGGTTCTTCAGGCCCGCAGGGAAGGAGTGGTTGTACTCGGGGGTGAGGACCACGAACGCGTCGGCCGACGCGAGTTTCGGGGTGACGGCGGAGGGCGCCGGAGGCGAGGCGAACGACATGGGCAGGTCGGCCTCGGCCACGTCCACGACCTCGGTGACCAGGTCGTCGCGGTCGCGCAGCCGGTCGAGGAGCCAGTCGGCGACGACCGGGCCGAAACGGCCGTGCCGGTTGCTGCCGATGACGAGGACGACGCGAAGCGGAGCGGCGTCCGTGTGAGAGGAGTCTGTGCGCACGGTGTCCGTGTGAGCGGTGTCTGTCTGCATGGAGGACAGCCTGATACCTCGACCAAAGTTGAGGTCAAGCGTGCGCGGCGCCGGGGGCGTCACCCGTTCACACGCGCGTGCCGCACCCTTCCGGTTCTCGACCGCGACACCTCCGCCGGACGGCGGTGACCTGCTGAAACTCCGGCCGACCAACCGAGCGGCGCGCAGATCTGACACCCATTCACCGTATTTCTGACGCCCTCTCAGGAAGCGGTCCGGGCCCACTGCCACTTACCTCGAAGGCACAGGGATCCCCACCCGAGAGCTCGAGGGAGCACCATGCGCACCACCGTCCGCCTGCTCACCGGCAGCGCGCTCGCCGTCGCCGCCGCGGGACTCGTCTGCGCGCCGGCCCACGCCGGGGACGCGGGGGGACTGGAGATCCTCCCGTCCTCGGTGGTGCCGGGCGGGCAGGTCACGGTGACCACGGCGGCGTGCGGCGACGACGGTGCCGCGGCCGGTGACGCCAGCGCGGTCGGCGCGGGCCCCTTCACGCTGGCGCCCAGCATGCACGGGGGCGACACGACCGGAGGGTTCCGGGTGCCGCCGAGCGCGCAGCCGGGGACGTACGAGATCGTCGCGACCTGTGCGCAGAGCGGCCGGCGGGTGACCGGTGACCTGGTGGTGTCACTGACCTCGCAGCGGCAGCCGGCGCATCCCAGGGGAAGTGTGAAGACGGGGGTCGGTGGCGCGCTCGGCCCCGACCCCGTGCAGACCGCGGGCGGTGTGGCGGCTCTCGCCGTCGCCGCCGCGGGCGGTACCTGGCTCCTGCATCGCCGGGCGAGAGGCGACGGGATGTGACGGACACCCTCCGCTGTCCGTCCGCCGGTACTGCATGTCCCCTCCCCCTCCGGGTCCGACGCCCCTCGCGGCCCGGAGGGGGACGGGCAGGCCAGCCGTAGAGGAGCTCCTGTGCGCAACCGAGGACTCGGGAACACCGCGATAGCCGGGGTGACCGTGATGGCCCTGTGCAGCGGCGCGTGGCTGCTGCACAGCGGCAACGAGACGCACGCCCCGCCGCAGCCGTCGGCCGCCCAGGCGCGTTCCGCCCGGAGCGGTGGCGCCGGGCGGAACGCGGCGCCCGCGCTGCCGCCGTCCCCGCCGGACCGCATCCGCGTCCCCTCGATCCGGGTGGACGCGCCCCTGATGGGACTCGCCCTCACCCGCACCGGCAGTCTCGACGTCCCGCCGGCCGCGAAGAAGAACCTGGCCGGCTGGTACGAGGCCGGCACCACCCCCGGCGAGAAGGGGACCGCGATCGTCGCCGGGCACGTGGACAACGCCGAGGGGCCCGCCGTCTTCTACGACCTCGGCGCCCTCCGCAAGGGCAGTGCGATCGAGGTGGACCGGCGCGACGGCAGCGTGGCGGTCTTCACGGTGGACGCGGTCGAGGTGTACGACGCGAAGGGCTTCCCGGACGAGAAGGTGTACGGGGCGGCGGCCAGGCCCGAGCTGCGGGTGATCACCTGCGGCGGCGGTTACTCACGCGCGACCGGTTACCGGGGGAACGTGGTGGTGTTCGCACATCTGACGGGGAGCCGTTGACGAGGCTCGCGATGCTTACGGGGTCCCGCTGACGACCGCCTCCGCGATGGTTCGCGCACACACCAGGGCCTCGGTGCGGGTGGTGTCCACCTCCAGGTCGTAGACCACGCCCTGGTGGACGAGCTCCGCCTGCTTCTCGGCCATCCCCCGCGCCCGGTCGCCCCGCACGATCTCCCGGCCCGCGGCGACCTCGGCGTCACAGCGCACCCCGACCCACAGCACGTCCAGGCCGTCGAGGCACTTGCGCCACCGTTCCTGGGAGTGCGCGCCGCCCAGGAACACGTCGTCGACGATCACCCGGGCGCCCGCCCATGCCGTGGCGGCGACCCCGGCCCGCCAGGCCGCCTCCAGCCGGGAGAACTCCTCGCCGACGCTCACCCCACCGTCCGCCGCGACGTCGATCCCCTCGTCCGAGGACTGGAGCGCGGCCGGCATCGAGTCCACGAACCCGTCGATCCCGAAGGCCAGCCAGGGCTCGGGCAGGACCGCCTGGAGACACCGGGCGATGCCTGACTTGCCGGAGCTGGAGCCGCCGTTGAGCACGATCACCTGAGTCGTCACCGCGTCACCGTAACGTCAGGCGAGCCACTGTTCGTACGCAATATTCGCGACCAGCGCGAAGACGACGGTCAGCAGGACGACCCGGACGAACCCGCTGCCCTTCTTCAGCGCGGTGTGTGCGCCGAGGGTGCCGCCGACGAGGTTGAACACGGCCATGAGCGCCGCGAGCTGCCACAGGACGGCCCCCTGCCAGGCGAACATGGCGAGCGCTCCCGCGTTGGTACAGCAGTTGACGATCTTCGCGGTGGCGGAGGCGGTCACCAGGTCGAGGTGGAGGACCGCGGTGAGGGTGAGGACGAGGAAGGTGCCGGTGCCGGGGCCGATCAGGCCGTCGTAGAACCCGATGCCGAGGCCGGCCAGGCCGATCGCGGCGAGGACCTGGCGGCGGGTGGCCGGGCCGGTCGCGGGGGCGGTGCCGAAGGCGGGGCGCAGGATCACGAAGGCGGCGACGCCCAGCAGCACGACCATGATCAGCGGCTTGAGCATGTCCGTGCTCATCCCGGCCGCGAGGAACGCGCCCGCCGAGGAGCCGGCGAGGGCCGCGATCCCGATGCGGACGGCGAGCCGTACGTCGACCCGTGTCCGGCGGGCGTACGTCACCGCGGCCCCCGAAGTGCCGACGATGGCGACCGCCTTGTTGGTGCCGAGCGCGTGCGCGGCCGGGGTGTGCGCGGGCAGACCGAGCAGCAGGACCGGCAGCAGCAGGAGGCCCCCGCCGCCGACCACGGCGTCGATCCAGCCGGCCGCGAGAGCCGCGAGGCACAGGAGAACGACCGTGGTCAGCGATATGTCGGGCATGATCGCGACCCTACGGGACGCCTTTCGTGGGTCGTGCACCTACCTGGACGCGGGGATCTCTCACCGCCGCATCACCCGCGCGCGGGCGTCCTCACACCCGCATCCACCTGCGCGCGGGCCTCCTCACAGCGCTCCCCCGCCGCCCCTGCCGAACCCTCACACCCGGCGCCGGTGCCGACTGAGGGCAGCGTTCCTCACGGGAAACAGACGCGATGCGGTCGGGTAACACCCGCAACGCACGCTCGACATCATGACCTCGAATACGCGTGTGGTGGTGATCGGCGCCGGGCTCGCGGGCGTCCGGCTCGCCCGGCGGCTCGGAGAGCTCGGCACGCCCGTGACGCTCGTCGGCGAGGAGGAGCACCGCCCGTACAACCGGGTGCTCCTCGCCGAAGTGCTGGCCGGGCGGTACACCCCCGACGTGATCGCGCTCCCGGCGCCGGCCGCGCTGACCCGTGCCCGGGTCACCGGCATCGACCGCGGGGCCCGGACCGTCGCATGCGCCGACGGCTCGAAGATCGCATACGACACGCTGGTCCTGGCCACCGGCTCCAACCCGGTGCTGCCGCCGCTGCGCGGTCTGTTCACCGCGGACCACGAACTGCCAAAGGGCGTGCACGCGTTCCGCACCATGGACGACTGCCTGGGCCTTTCCGAGGCGGTCCGGCCGGGGGTGAAGGCCGTCGTGATCGGCGGCGGGCTCCTCGGCGTCTCGGCGGCGCGCGCGCTCGCCCAGCGCGGTGCCCAGGTGATCCTGGCCCAGCAGTCCGAGCGGCTGATGGAGCGCCAGCTCGACCCCAGCGCGTCGAAGCTGGTCCGTCGCCACCTCGGGGACCTCGGAGTCGAGGTCCACACCGACCTGCGCGTGCGGGACGTGCGCTGTGTCGGGGGCGCGGTCCGCTCGGTCGAGATGGCCGACGGTTACACGCTCGACGCCGAGATCGTGGTCCTGGCCTGCGGGGTCCACCCCCGGGTCGGTCTCGCGCAGGCGGCCGGCCTGGACGTGCGCAAGGGCATCGTCGTGGACGACGAACTGCGCACCTCCGACCCGCACATCCACGCCGTCGGCGACTGCGCCCAGCACGCCGGCACCGTCTACGGACTCGCCACCCCGGCCCTCGAACAGGCCGACGCCCTGGCCGAGTTGCTGGCCGGACGCGCGGACGCCCGCTACACCGGCACTCGTTCACTGACCCGGCTCACGCTCACCGGACAGACCGCCTTCGACCTGGCCGCGTTCGGCGAGACCGAGGCGCTCCCGGGTGACGACGTCGTCCAGCTCGCGGACGCCACCCGCGGTACCTACCGCAAGGTCGTCGTCCGCGACGACCGCCTGGTCGGCGGGGTCCTCGTCGGCGAACTCGGCACCGTCGGCGCGCTCGCCCGCGCCTGGGAGGGAGCGGAACCGCTCCCCGCAGGCGGCCCGCTGCTCCACCTGCTCACCAACGATGGAGGCTCCTGATGACCGCCACCCCGGAGGCCACGGAGGCCACCCCCACGATCGTCCTCGTCGGCCACGGCATGGTCGGCCAGCGCTTCCTCGAAGCCCTCGCCACGCGCGGCCTGACCGCCACCCACCGCGTGGTCGTGCTCTGCGAGGAGCCGCGTCCCGCGTACGACCGCGTCGCGCTCACCTCGTACTTCTCGGGGAAGACGCCCGAGGAACTGTCCATGACGGACATGGAGTTCATCGAGACGCACGGCATCGAGCTGTACGTCGGCGACCCGGCCGTCACGATCGACCGTGAGGCGAAAAAGGTCACCGCGAAGTCCGGTCAGGTGTTCGCGTACGAGACCCTCGTCCTCGCCACCGGCTCCTATCCCTTTGTCCCGCCGGTCCCGAACAAGGACGCCCAGGGCTGTTTCGTCTACCGCACCATCGAGGACCTGCTCGCCATCGAGGAGTACGCGAAGACCCGCACGACCGGTGCCGTGGTCGGCGGCGGTCTGCTCGGGCTTGAGGCGGCCGGTGCGCTCAAGGGGCTCGGACTGACCTCCCACATCGTGGAGTTCGCGCCGCGGCTGATGCCGGTGCAGGTCGACGAGGGCGGTGGCGCGGCGCTGCTGCGCACCATCGAGGAGATGGGGCTCTCCGTCCACACGGGCGTCGGCACGCAGGAGATCGTGGTCGACGAGGACGGCGCCGTCACCGGCATGAAGCTGTCCGACGGCTCCGAACTCGCCACCGACCTGGTGGTGTTCAGCGCCGGTGTCCGCCCCCGGGACCAGCTGGCCCGCGACTGCGGCCTGACCGTCGGCGAGCGCGGCGGCATCACCGTCGACGAGCAGTGCCGTACGGTCGCCGACCCGCACGTGTTCGCGATCGGCGAGTGCGCGCTGGCCGCGGACGGCCGGGTGTACGGCCTGGTGGCCCCCGGTTACGAGCAGGCCGAGACCGCGGCGGCGACGATCGCCTCCGACGAGGCCTCGTTCGTCGGCGCCGACCTCTCCACCAAGCTGAAGCTGCTCGGCGTGGACGTGGCCTCCTTCGGCGACGCGCACGGCGCGACCGCGGACTGCCTGGACGTCGTGTACTCCGACTCCCGCGCCGGCCTGTACAAGAAGCTGGTCATCGGCCGGGACGGCACGCTGCTCGGCGGCATCCTGGTCGGCGACGCGGAGGCGTACGGCACGCTGAAGGCGTTCACCGGTTCGGTCCCGCCGGTCAAGCCCGAGTCGCTGGTGCTGCCCGCCGGCGCCGGGGAGTCGGTGCAGCTCGGCCCGACCGCGCTGCCGGACGACGCGATCATCTGTTCCTGCAACAACGTCCGCAAGGGCACGATCCGCGGGGCGGTCACCGAGCACCACTGCACGACTGTGCCCGAGGTGAAGAAGTGCACCAAGGCCGGTACCACGTGCGGCAGTTGCGTCAAGGTGCTCGGACAGCTGGTCACCGCCGAGCTGGAGGCGTCCGGCGTCGAGGTCGACAAGGGCCTGTGCGGCTGCTTCTCGCAGACCCGCGAGGAGCTCTACGAGATCGTCCTCGCCCTGCGCATCAACACCTACCAGGACCTCCTGGACCGCTACGGCCGCGACAGCGCCCGGGGCGGCGACGGCTGCGAGATCTGCAAGCCGGCCGTCGCCTCGATCATCGCCTCCCTCGCCCCGACGATCGGCGCGAGCGGCTACGTCCTGGACGGCGAGCAGGCGGCCCTCCAGGACTCCAACGACCACTTCCTGGCCAACATCCAGAAGAACGGCTCCTACTCGGTCGTGCCGCGCATCCCCGGCGGTGAGATCACCCCCGAGGGACTCATCACGATCGGTGAGATCGCCCGCGACTTCGGCCTCTACACGAAGATCACCGGCGGCCAGCGGATCGACATGTTCGGCGCGCGGGTGGAACAACTCCCCCTGATCTGGACGCGGTTGGTGGACGCCGGCTTCGAGTCGGGTCACGCGTACGGCAAGTCCCTGCGCACGGTGAAGTCCTGCGTCGGCCAGACCTGGTGCCGCTACGGCGTCCAGGACTCGGTCCGCATGGCGATCGACCTGGAGCTGCGCTACCGGGGGCTCAGGTCGCCGCACAAGCTCAAGTCGGCCGTCTCCGGCTGCGCCCGCGAGTGTGCCGAGGCCCAGTCGAAGGACTTCGGCGTGATCGCCACCGCGAGCGGCTGGAACCTCTACGTCGGCGGCAACGGCGGCGCGACCCCGCGCCACGCGGACCTGCTGGCCCAGGACCTCACCGACGCCGAACTGGTCAAGCTGATCGACCGGTTCCTGATGTTCTACATCCGCACCGCGGACCGCCTGGAGCGCACCTCGACCTGGCTGGAGCGCATCCCCGGCGGCCTGGACCACGTCCGTGACGTGGTCGTGGAGGACTCCCTCGGCATCTGCGAGGAACTGGAGTCCCTGATGACGGCCCATGTGGCGCACTACGCCGACGAATGGGCGACCACCATCAACGACCCCGAGAAGCTCGCCCGGTTCGTGTCCTTCGTGAACGCGCCGGACACCCCCGACCCGGTCGTCGGCTTCGTCCCCGAGCGCGAGCAGATCAAGCCCGACCTGCCGCTGCTGACCATCGGCCACCGTCCCCTGGAAGGAAGCGCCCAGCGATGACCCTGGCACCCGAGACCATTGACCTCAAGGTCCAACTCCAGCTGGACGGCGACTGGTTCGCGGTCTGCGACCTGACCCGGCTGCTCCCCGGCCGCGGAGTGGCAGCGCTGCTGCCCGACGGCCGCCAGGCGGCCCTGTTCCGCGACCGCGCGGGCAACCTGTACGCCATCGACAACCGCGACCCCTTCGGCGGCGCTGCGGTCCTCTCCCGCGGCCTCACCGGCACCCACCAGGGCCGCCCGTTCGTGGCCTCACCCCTGCTCAAGCAGCGCTTCGACCTGGAGACCGGGCAGTGCCTGGACGACGAGTCGGTACGGATCGCGACGTACGAGGTGCGGGCCGCGTAGAAGCACGCAGGCGGTGCAGGAGCACGAGGGCGGGGCGGCCACCGGTCGGTGGCCGCCCCGCCCTCGTCGCGTGCGGCGACCCGGTCAGCCCTTCAGGGCGTCGTACGTCACCCCCGTCAGCTCCTCCGAGGCGGACCAAAGGCGTTGGCCCGCCTCGTCATTGCGGGTCCAGGGTGCCCGCCAGGAGGGGGCCGGGGCGCCGCGCCAGCCGGCGAGGGAGGGGCCGGTGAAGGAGTCCGGGGAGACGCCGGGGGCCGTGGCCGCGTAGAGGGTGGGCAGGGCGCCGGCCTCGGCGGACTGGGCGAAGAAGCGGTTGCCGACCCGCACGAACCGTTCCGCCGCCGTGCGGCCCTCCATCTGCACCCCCGCGGTCTGGAGGTTGGTGGCCGCGTACCCGGGGTGCGCCGCCGCCGCGATCACATCCGAACCGTGGGCCGCCAGCCGGCGGGCCAGCTCGTGGACGAACAGCAGGTTGGCGGTCTTGGAGCGGGCGTAGGCGATCCAACGGCGGTAGCGGCGCTCGCTGTTGAGGTCGTGGATGTCGATGTTGGCCACCGCGTGCATCCCGCTGGAGACCGTCACGACACGTGCGCCGGGTGTCGCGAGGATCGACGGCAACAGCAGGCCGGTCAGGGCGAAGTGGCCCAGGTGGTTGGTGCCGAACTGGGTCTCGAAGCCGTCCGCGGTCGTGCCGTACGGCAGCGCCATCACGCCCGCGTTGTTGATCAGCAGGTCGAGGCGGTCGTACGGGTACGAGGTCGCGAACTCCCTTACGGAGGCCAGGTCCCCGAGGTTCAGGCGGGCCAACTCCGCCTCCGCGCCCGGTACTTCGCTCAGCAGCCGGTCCCGGGCCTCACCGCCCCGCCGCTCACTGCGGCAGGCGAGCACCACGCGGGCACCCTTGCGGGCCAGTTCCCGCGCGGCGGCGTACCCGATCCCGCTGTTGGCCCCGGTGACCACGGCCACGCGCCCGCTCTGATCGGGGATGGCCTTCTCGTTCCATCCGGGCATGACGGCGTTCCCTCCCTCGACGACTGCGGCCCAGCCTAGGAGGGGCGGGTGCGGCGAGTCATGGGCGGGGCAGTGCCCACGCCGGTGATCTCTGCGCCGTAGATTGGGCACATGGTGGAGGGGACACCGGGCGCGGGGAGAACGCGGTCACCGGGGAAGCAGACACTGGGGCGGCACGCCGCCACGAAGTCCGAGGGGGCAAAGGGCGGGCTGATGCGCTCGTCCGTGCTGATGGCAGCGGGGACGGTGGTGTCCCGGGCAACGGGCCTGCTGAGAACAGTCCTCCAGGCCGGGGCACTCGGTACAGGGCTGCTCGCTACGACGTACAACCAGGCCAACGTGGTGCCGGCGAGCCTGTACTTCCTGCTCATCGGCGGTGCGCTGAACTCCGTACTGGTACCGCAACTCGTGAGGGCCAGGATGGAGCAGCCCGATGGCGGACGGGCCTTCGAGCAGCGTCTGGTCACCCTCACGATGTCCGTGCTGGGAATCGGCACACTGCTGGCCGTCTGGGCGGCGCCGCAGATCATCGGCCTCTATCAGAGCGACTCACCGGCCAACCACGAAGCGTTTCAGCTGACCGTGGTCTTCGCGCGGTTCCTGCTCCCGCAGATCTTCTTCTACGGACTGTTCAGCATCCTGGGCCAAGTGCTCAACGCCCGGAACAGGTTCGGCGCGATGATGTGGACGCCCGTGCTCAACAACGTCGTCCTGATCACCATGTTCGGCGTGTATCTCGGCATGATGACCGCCCCGGACTCGGTCCAGGACATCACCGGCACCCAGGTCACGCTTCTCGGCGCGGGCACCACACTCGCCCTCGCGATGCAGGCGTTCGCCCTGATCCCCTTCGTGAGGGCCGCCGGTTTCCGCTTCCGCCTCCGCTTCGACTGGCGCGGCACAGGGCTCGGCAGGAGCATCGGCGCGGCCCGTTGGACCCTGCTGTTCGTCCTCACCAATCTCGTAGCCAGCACGGTGGTGACCCGCTACGCCTCCGCCGCGGACACGGCACTGCCCCATGACGGCGTCGGCTTTTCCGCCTACACGTACGCGCAGACCATCTGGTCGCTGCCACAGTCCGTCATCACCGTCTCGCTGGTCACCGCCCTGCTGCCGCGAATGAGCCAGGCCGTCGCGGAACACCGCCTCGACGACATGCGCGGCGACCTCTCCCGGGCCCTGCGGATCAGCGGCGTCGTCATCGTTCCCGCCGCATTCTTCTTCGTCGCTCTCGGGCCTGAAATGGCGCAGGTGGTCTTCGCTCACGGAGCAGCCCACCCGGCATCCATCGTGCCGCTGGGCCAGATGCTCCAGGCTTTCGGACTCGGCCTGATCCCCTTCTCGGCGCAGTACATGCTGCTGCGCGGCTTCTACGCCTTCGAGGACACCCGCACGCCGTTCTGGATGGCCGTGTGGATCAGTAGCGCAGATATCGCCCTGGCCACGGCCTGCCATCTGCTGATGCCTCCGCGATGGGCCGTCACCGGCCTGGCCGGCGCCTACGCCGCGTCGTACACCATCGGCCTGCTCATCACCGCGATGCTGTTGCGACGGCGCCTCGAAGGCCGCCTGGACGGCAAGAGGCTGTGCCGCACCTACGGCAAGCTGACGGCTTCCGCCCTCACGGCGGGCGCGCTGGGCTGGTCCGTGGCCCGATCATGCTCCAGCACCGTCACCTCGACCGCCTGGGCACCCGCTCTGGGCCTCGCCGCGGGGGGCCTCACGATGCTGCTGGTGTTCGTGCTGCTCGCACGAATCCTGAAGATCAGCGAGCTGCGGAGCCTGCCGGGCCTGGGGTGATCCGCCCGGCGCTACAGCTTCGCCTCGAGCCTGATCAGCCCGCTCTTGACGTGCGGCGCGGCCTTCGTCACGGAATGAACACCGCGGGCAGCACATACCGCTTCATGGGCGCCGGCGCTCAGGACAGGACGGCGACCGACGCGAAGCCCGCGGTCGCGAAGCCGCAGCCGACGGTGACGGTCACGGCGACCGCCACGACGACGCCGGAACCGGAACCGGCGGTCACGGTGACCGCCACGCGAACGGTCAAGGTCACCAAGACGGTGACGGCCCGCGGCTCCGGTGCCGCTGAGTCCAAGTCCGGCTCCGGCTCGGTCTACTACGAGAACTGCACCGAGGCCCGCGCCGCCGGTGCCGCGCCGATCCACCGCGGTGAGCCCGGCTACGCCTCCCACCTCGACCGGGACAACGACGGGGTGGCCTGCGACAGTTGAGCCGGCGGCGTGCTTGCGGAGAGCTACCTTCCGGTCACGTCACGTTCGCATCACGGGTTCCTCATGTCGCCGACACGGCACCCGCGTCTCACTAGGTTCGTCACCTCGCACGAACCCGGAAGGACCCGTTGTGAAACTGCTCCGCAAGCCCGGCGCGATCGTCGTCGCCGCGCTGGCCCTGGCCGTGCTGCCGGGTGCCGCCTCGGCCCATGACGGCGACCACCCGTTCGCGAGCTGCGCCGAGGCCTATGCCGCTGGGTACGCGAACCTCCCCAGGGGCGACGAGCACTACGGCAGCCATCTCGACCGGGACGGCGACGGCATCGGCTGCGACCGCCCGCCCGCGGACTTCAAGCCCCACGACGACACGGTGACCGTCGGTGACCCCGGCAGGCAGCACCGGGACCTCGCCGAGACCGGTGGCGGTGACACCTCGGTGTACCTCGCCGCCGTCGGCTCGACCGTCCTGCTCACCGGCGGCGCCCTGGTGGCGTCGGCCCGCAGGCGCCGGGCGACGCGCTGACACCGTCCGCACTCACACCGCCGCCCCGGCCACGCCGGTCAGGCGTGGTCGTACCAGGCCAGCGCCGCGATGCGCCACCCCTGCGGAGTTCGGACGAACTGGATCGTCTTGGTCCCGCCGCCGTCGAACGGCTCCCCGTCCAGGATCCCGGACTTGCGGTACGTACCGACCCGCGAGGCGATGTCCCCCACGATGTCGGTGCGTTCGGCGGTCTCCCACTCGGAGAACTCGACCAGCCGGCCCTCGGTCAGCAGCCGCAGGCGGGGCTCGATGAACTCCTCCACGGTGTAGACGGCGTACTCGGCACCGGTCCTGACGATCACGCCCTCGGGGAGGACCAGCCGCCGGACGCGTCCGACGTCGGCGGTCCTGCCGCCCCGGTTGTCGAAGGCCCCGAAGAACTCGGTGGTCACCGCGTCGATCTCGCTCTTGGACATCGCGTGACGGTAGCAGTGCCCGCACGGGGGCGCACGGGAGAGGTGGACGCGAGGGACGTACGAGAGGGCGGCACCCCCGCACAAGGGTGCCGCCCTCTCTCGTGATCCGGAACCGCCACCCATCGGTTGAGGGTCGGGGACGGGCGACGGTTCCGGGGTCCAGTGGCCCGGCGAGGGCCTACCGGTGGTCGCTGCCGTTCGCCGTGATCGCGGCGCGCCCCGCCTCCAGGCGGGCCACCGGGATGCGGAAGGGGGAGCAGGAGACGTAGTCCAGACCGACCTGGTGGAAGAAGTGGACCGACTCCGGGTCACCGCCGTGCTCGCCGCAGACGCCGAGCTTGAGGTCGGGGCGGGTGCGCCGGCCGGCCTCCGCGGCCAGCTTCACCAGGGAGCCGACCCCGTCCTTGTCGATCGTCTCGAAGGGGGAGACTCCGAAGATGCCCTTCTCCAGGTACGCCGTGAAGAAGCTCGCCTCCACGTCGTCCCGGCTGAAGCCCCACACCGTCTGGGTGAGGTCGTTCGTGCCGAAGGAGAAGAACTCCGCCGCCTCCGCGATCTGACCGGCGGTCAGCGCGGCGCGCGGGAGCTCGATCATCGTGCCGATCGACAGCTTCAGCTCCACACCGGTGGCCGCCTCGACCTCCGCGACGACCTGGTCGGCCTCCTCGCGGACGATCTCCAGCTCCTGGACGGTGCCGACGAGCGGGATCATGATCTCGGCCCGCGGGTCGCCCTTGGCGTTCTTGCGCTCGGCCGCGGCCTCGGCGATCGCCCGTACCTGCATGGTGAACAGACCCGGGATCACCAGACCGAGGCGCACACCGCGCAGGCCCAGCATCGGGTTCTGCTCGTGCAGCCGGTGCACGGCCTGGAGCAGGCGCAGTTCGTTCTCGTGCGGCTCCTGGCGGGACTCCGCCAGCGCCACGCGGACCGACAGCTCGGTGATGTCCGGGAGGAACTCGTGCAGCGGCGGGTCGAGGAGCCGGATCGTCACCGGCAGCCCGTCCATCGCCGAGAACAGCTCGACGAAGTCCTGCTTCTGGAGCGGGAGCAGCGCCTTCAGCGACTCCTCGCGCTCGGCCTCCGTGTCGGCCAGGATCAGCCGCTCGACCAGCTCACGCCGGTCACCGAGGAACATGTGCTCGGTACGGCACAGTCCGATGCCCTGCGCGCCGAAGCGACGGGCGCGCAGCGCGTCCTCGGCGTTGTCGGCGTTGGCGCGGACCCGCAGCCGGCGCTTGCGGTCGGCGAACGCCATGATCCGGTGCACGGCCTCCACCAGCTCGTCGGCGTCGTTGGCACCCGCGTGCATCCGGCCCTCGAAGTACTCCACGACGGGAGACGGGACGACCGGGACCTCGCCCAGGTAGACCTTGCCGGACGACCCGTCGATGGAGATCAGGTCGCCCTCCTCCACCACGTGCCCGCCCGGAACCGTCATCCGGCGCCGCTTGGTGTCGACCTCCAGCTCCTCGGCGCCGCAGACACAGGTCTTGCCCATGCCGCGCGCGACGACGGCCGCGTGGGAGGTCTTGCCGCCACGGGAGGTCAGGATGCCCTCGGCCGCGATCATGCCGTCGAGGTCGTCGGGGTTGGTCTCGCGTCGTACGAGGATGACCTTCTCGCCCGAACGGGACCACTTCACCGCGGTGTACGAGTCGAAGACCGCCTTGCCGACGGCCGCGCCCGGCGAGGCCGCGATGCCCCGGCCGACCTGCGCGACCTTGGCGTCCTCGTCGAAGCGCGGGAACATCAGCTGGGCCAGCTGGGCGCCGGTGACGCGCTGGAGCGCCTCGGCCTCGTCGATGAGCCCCTGGTCGACCAGCTGGGTGGCGATCCGGAAGGCCGCGCCCGCCGTGCGCTTGCCGACCCGGGTCTGGAGCATCCACAGCTGACCGCGCTCGATGGTGAACTCGATGTCGCAGAGGTCCTTGTAGTGGTTCTCCAGCGTCTCCATGATCTGCATCAGCTGGTCGTACGACTTCTTGTCGATCTGCTCCAGCTCCGCGAGCGGCACGGTGTTGCGGATGCCCGCGACGACGTCCTCGCCCTGCGCGTTCTGGAGGTAGTCGCCGTAGACGCCCTGGTGGCCGGAGGCGGGGTCGCGGGTGAAGGCGACACCGGTGCCGGAGTCGGGGCCGAGGTTGCCGAAGACCATCGAACAGACGTTGACCGCGGTGCCGAGGTCGCCGGGGATGCGCTCCTGGCGGCGGTAGAGCTTGGCGCGGTCGGTGTTCCAGGAGTCGAAGACCGCGTGGATGGCGAGGTCCATCTGCTCGCGCGGGTCCTGCGGGAAGTCCCGGCCGGCCTCCTTCTTCACGATCTTCTTGAAGGCGGTGACCAGCTTCTTGAGGTCGGCGGCCTCCAGGTCGGTGTCGACGGTGACCTTCTTGGCCTCCTTGGCCTTGTCGAGGGCCTCCTCGAAGAGGTCGCCGTCGACGCCGAGGACGGTCTTGCCGAACATCTGGATGAGGCGCCGGTAGGAGTCCCAGGCGAAGCGGTCGTCGCCGGCCTGCTGGGCGAGACCCTGGACCGACTTGTCGGAGAGACCGATGTTCAGGACCGTGTCCATCATTCCGGGCATGGAGAACTTCGCGCCGGAGCGGACGGAGACGAGCAGCGGGTCGTCGGCCTGGCCGAGCTTCTTGCCCATGCGCTGCTCCAGCGCGTCGAGGTGCGCACTCACCTCGTCACGCAGTGCCGCGGGTTCCTCACCGCTGTCCAGGTAGACCTTGCAGGCGTCCGTCGTGATGGTGAAGCCGGGGGGAACGGGGAGTCCCAGGTTGGTCATCTCGGCGAGGTTCGCGCCCTTGCCACCCAGGAGGTCCTTGAGGTCCTTGTTTCCCTCGGTGAAGTCGTAGACGAACTTGGCTACGTGGGGTTCTTTGTTTTCCGACACGGGTCTCGACTCCCTCGAGGACGCGGTGGCTGCCCTGACGGCGAGGAACATACCCAGATCGAAGGCTTCTGGGTACGTCTGCTCGGGCGTCATACGCCCGTAACCAGGTGTCTGCCAGCGGATCGAAAGTCAAAGCTTGGCAAGCGACAGCCGTCGAATGTTTTCACTTCTTGAACACGGAGGGACTCACCCACCCCCCATTCCGCTCACATGAGCACCCTATGGCCACATCTGATTTCGATCGATGAACGATCAAGGGGTGGCACTCAGTGCCACCCCTTTCAGAAGTGCAGTCGCCCAAGATCCGCTCATTCGAGCGCGACCCCTATCAGGCGTGGCGAGAATCACGCTGCCACAGCGCGTCGGATTTCACCATGCGGACGGGTAATCCAGACCGCAACACGGACGTCATACGCCCATCGCCAGCAACCGCTCCTCGACCCGTTCGGGCGCGTACAGGTGCTCCACGACCAGCGCACCCGCCCCGACCAGCCCGGCCCGCTCCCCCAGCCGCGAGGTGACCACCTCGAGGCGGGCCGTGGAGCGGGGCAGCGCCCGCTGGTACAGCAGCTCCCGGACGCCGGTGAGGAAGGGAGTTCCGGCCAGATCTCCGGCGATCATCAGGACCCCGGGGTTCAGTAGCGTCACGACCGTCGCCAGTACGTCCCCGACCTGCCGCCCCGCCTCGCGCGCGAGCGCCGCCGCCCCCGGGTGCCCGGACGCCAGCAGGTCCCGCACATCCGAACCGGAAGCCGCCGGCACCCCGGTCGCGGCCAGCCGCCGGGCGACGGCACCGCCGCTCGCGACGGCGGCGAGACAGCCGTAGGAACCGCATCGGCACAGCGCCTCCGCACCGGCCGGCACCCGGATGTGCCCCAGGTCGCCCGCGCCCCCGTCGATGCCCCGGTAGACCGAGCCGTCGACGACGACTCCGGCGCCGATGCCGGTCGAGACCTTGACCAGGACGAAGGCCGAGCAGTCGGGGTGGCCGGTGCGCTGTTCGCCGTACGCCATGAGGTTGGCGTCGTTGTCGACGAGCACGGGGACCGGGCCGGACCCGGAGTGCTCGGTGAAGGCCCGGGCGAGGCGGCCCCGTATGTCGTAGCCGTCCCAGCCGGGCATGATCGGCGGCTGGACCACCCGGCCGCTCTCCAGGTCGACCGGGCCCGGCACGGCGAGCCCGATGCCGCAGACCTCCTCGGCCCGCTGCCCCGCCTTCTCCAGCAGCTCGGCGAACCAGCGGCCCAGCTCGCCGAGGACGGCGTCAGGGCCGTCCTCGATCACCAGGGTGCCGCTGTGCTCGGCGAGGATCTCGCCGGTCAGGGAGAGCACGCACGCGCGCGCGTGCCGGGTGTCGAGATCGGCTGCCAGGACGACGGCATGGGCGTCGTCGAACTCCAGGGTGATGGAGGGGCGGCCGCCCAGCGGGGAGTCCACCGGGCCGCCGGCGCCCTCGCGCAGCCATCCCGCGCGGAAGAGCCGGTCGAGGCGCTGGCCGACGGTCGCCCGGGACAGTCCGGTGGCCTGCTGGAGCGCTCCGCGCGTGACGGCTCGCCCGCTGCGGACCAGTTCGAGCAGATCTCCGGCGCCGGTCTGACTCCGTCCAGCCATGCGCACCCCCTTGTGTTTCTCAACTGTGCATTACATATTGGGTTTTGCGTGTTAAATAGACGTAACCCTACGGTAGCCCTGACCGAACCGGTCAGCCACACGTCTTTCGGGGAGTCCCGAGTGGATCGCACTGCCCAGCTCGTCACCTCTTCCACCGAGCGCTCGATCGCATACGATCCGCCGGGTTCGCCGCCTTCCCTGCACACCAGGGCCGCGCGGGTGCTGGAGGCCAACTGGACCGGCGCCTCCACCGTCCCCTCGCGCGGCCTGTACCCGCACCAGTGGTCCTGGGACTCCGCCTTCATCGCGATCGGCCTGCGCCACCTCTCGCCGCTGCGGGCGCAGACCGAGCTGGAGACCCTCCTGACGGCCCAGTGGGGCGACGGGCGGATCCCGCACATCGTGTTCAACCCCTCCGTACCGCTCGACGCGTACTTCCCGAGCCCCGACTTCTGGCGCTCCTCGACCGCGGGGCGCAGCGCGGGCGCCCCGCGCACCGTACAGACGTCCGGGATCGTCCAGCCACCGGTGCACGCGCTGGCCGCGTGGCTGGTGCACCGCGCCGACCCCGGGCTCTCCCGGTCCCGCGGCTTCCTCGCCCGCGTGTACCCGCGTCTGGCGGCCTGGCACCGCTACCTCCTGCACCGCCGCGACCTCGGCGGCGGCGGCCTCGCCTCCGTCGTGCACCCCTGGGAACAGGGTATGGACAACAGCCCCGCCTGGGACCTCCCCCTGTCCCGCGTCACCCCGGCCCCGGCCCGCTCCTTCCGCCGCGCCGACCTCGACCACGGGGCGGCCGAGGACCGGCCGACGGATCTGGACTACGGGCGGTACGTGCGCCTGGCGGCCGACTACCGGGACGCCGGGTACAGGGACGGGGCGGGTGGGGGGATTGGTGCTGGGGCGGGCGGAGGGCATGGTGCCGGGCCGGACGGAGGGCGTGGTGATGGCACCGGCGAGTTCGCCGTCGAGGATCCCGCCTTCAACGCCCTGCTCATCGCCTCCGAGCACGCGCTGGCCCGGATCGCCGACGAACTGGGCGCACCCGGCACGGCCCGGCACGCGCGCGCGGAGCGCCTGACGCAGGCGCTGGTGGAGCGGCTGTGGGACCCGGCGAGGGGCATGTTCCTCTGCCGGGACCTGCGGGCGCCCGCCCCGGCCGGGCCCGTCACCCTCGGACACGCGACGGCCGGACACGCGACGGCCGGACACACCACGGCGGGCGACCACGGGCCTGCGTTCCCCCCGCACCGCCCCGACGTCCGGCCGACCGCCGGGCACGAGGCAACCGCCCCGGCCCCGGCCCCGACTCCGGCCACGGACCCCGGCCTGATCCCCGAGCGCGGTGTCTCCGGACTCGTCCCCCTGCTCCTGCCCGGTCTCCCCCGGGACATCGTCACGGCACTGCTGCGCACCGCCGCCGGCCCGCACTTCGGCCTCGGCACCACCACCCGCCTCCTCCCCAGCTACGACCTCCTCGGCGAGGCCTTCGACGCCCACCGCTACTGGCGCGGCCCGGCCTGGTTCAACACGGCGTGGCTCGTGGAGCGCGGACTGCGCACCCACGGCGAGCGCCAACAGGCGGACGCCCTGCGGGAGTCGGCCCTCGAACTCGCCGCGGCCACCGACTTCGCGGAGTACGTCGACCCGTACACCGGCGAGGGATGCGGGGCGACCGGCTTCAGCTGGACGGCCGCGCTCACGCTCGACCTGCTGCACGGCGAGACCGCGGTCGACACCCCGCTCACCGGCGACGCCACACTCACCGGCGGGATGACGGCGACGCACGGCACCACGATCACGAACAGCACCACAGTCACGGCGGACATGGGATTCAAGGGAGGGAACCGGCGATGACGGACCGGCATCATCTGCTCGTGCACGGCGGGACGTTCGCTGCCGTGGGTGACGGCGGGGACATCAGCGGGGTCCGGGGCGGCAGCTTCCCGGACGGGCTCTTCGTACGGGACGCCCGGCACCTGAGCCGCTGGCAGCTCACGGTCGACGGCGCGGTCCCCGAGACCCTGTCGCCGGTCGCCGACGGCGACACCGCCCGCTGTGTCCTGGTCCCGCGAGGCGGCCGCCAGGAACCCCCGGCCCACACCCTCTTCCGCGAACAGGCGGTCGGGGACGGCTCGTTCGTCGAATCCCTGCGGGTGACCAGCAACCGCCCGGTGCCGACGACGGTCCGGCTCGCCGTCACCGCGGACGCCGACTTCACCGACCAGTTCGAACTCCGCTCCGACTACCGCACCTATACCAAGCCCGGAGCCACCCGCACCCGCGAAGTCCTCGACGACGGCGTGGAGTTCGGCTACCAGCGCCGGGAATGGCGTTCGTGCACGACGGTGACGGCCGAGCCCGCCCCGGACGGCGTCGAGGAGACGGGCACCGGAGCCCGGCGCCTGGTGTGGACGCTGGACCTGGAACCGCACGGCTCGGCCGAGCTGACCCTGCGCGTGCTGGCCCGCCCGCACGGCGACAAGCGGGCCCGCCGGGTACCGAGCTCTCCTGCCGCCCTGAACCAGCAACTCCTGGCGCTGGAAGGCGAGTTCGTGGAGGGCGTGGCCTTCCCGACCGGCTGGCCGGAGCTGGCGGCCGCCTGCGCCCGCGGTCTCGCCGACCTGGCCTCGCTCCAGCTTCCGGCCACCGGCCCGGACGGCGAGGACCTGCGTGTCCCGGCCGCCGGGGCCCCCTGGTTCCTGACCCTCCTGGGCCGGGACGCCCTCCTCACCTCCCTCTTCGCCCTCCCCTACCGCCCCCAGCTGGCCGCCGCCACCCTGCCCGCGCTCGCCGCGACCCAGGCCACGGAGACCGACGCGGCCTCCGTGGCCCAGCCCGGCAAGATCGTGCACGAGGTACGGCACGGAGAGCTGGCGCACTTCGGGCAGGTGCCGTACGGCCGCTACTACGGCTCGGTCGACGCCACCCCGCTGTTCCTGGTCCTCCTCGGCGCCTACGTGGAGCAGACCGGGGACGTCTCGCTCGCCCGGCGCCTGGAGTCCCACGCCCGTGCCGCGATCGGCTGGATGCTCGACCACGGCGGCCTGACCTCCCGCGGCTACCTCGTCTACCGCGCCGACCAGGGCGGCCTGGCCAACCAGAACTGGAAGGACTCCCCCGGCGCGATCTGCGGCGCCGACGGCACCCGGGCCGGCGGACCGGTGATGGCGGCGGGCGCCCAGGGCTACGCCTACGACGCGCTGCGCCGCACCGCGTGGCTCGCCCGCACGGCGTGGAAGGACGAGACCTACGGAGCCCTCCTCGAACAGGCCGCGGCCGATCTGCGGGACCGCTTCCAGCGGGACTTCTGGATGCCGGACCGCGCCTTCCCCGCCCTCGCCCTGGACGGAGAAGGCCGCCACGTCGACGCGCTGGCCTCCGACGCCGGCCATCTGCTGTGGTCGGGGCTGCTCGACAAGGAGTACGGGGAAATGGTGGGACGACGGCTGCTGGAGCCGGACTTCTTCTCCGGATGGGGCGTGCGCACGGTGGCGTCCGGCCAACCGGCCTACCATCCGCTGTCGTACCACCGGGGTTCGGTGTGGCCGCACGACAACGCGCTGATCACGCTGGGCCTGGCGCGGTACGGCCTGCACGACGAGGCCCGGGCGGTGGCACACGGGCTGGTGGACGCGGCGACGGCGACCGGGCACCGGCTGCCGGAGGTCCTGGCCGGCTACGGACGGGAGTCGCACGGGGAGCCGGTGCCGTATCCGCACGCGTGTGTGCGGGAGGCCCGGTCGGCGGCGGCGCCGCTTGCTCTGCTGACGGCGGTTGGTGGCGCCTAGCACTCCGGACTCCCCGCGCCTCCGCACCTCACCGTTGACCAAGCGTTGGGGCGGTGTTTGCCCTGGGACGTGAACTGTGACCCGGGACGGGCCGTACGGGAATGTGGCGGATTCGAGACCCCCTATCGGGTCCGCCTCCTACCAGGACCCGTACGGAAGGACCCTCGGGTGTCCGAGACCCTTGCAGAGATCACGTCACCAGAGGCCGAGGTGACCGAGACGGAGAAGGCGTCACGGTATGCCCGTTGGCGGGACGCGCACCCCACCGCCGTACGGAACACCCGCTGGACCCTGAACACCCTCGCCGCACTGCTCGTCCTCGGGGCCCTGCTGCTGCCGAACAAGATCACCAATCTGCACGCCGGGGAGTTCCTGCGGCTTCCGGCGGAGGCGATCCTCGGGGCCGCCCTGGCGCTGGCGCTGCCGCGTCGCCCACGGCTGGCGGTGGCTGTACTGGCCGGGGCCGGGCTCGGGGTGCTGACGATCCTCAACCTGCTCGACATGGGGTTCAACGACTACCTGGGGCGCGCCTTCAACCCGGTCCTCGACTGGGAACTGCTCAACGACGCGCAGTCGTACGTGGCGGACTCGATGGGACGGGGCGTGGCGATCGCCGCCATGGTCGTCGTGATCGTCCTCGTGCTCCTGGTGCCGGCCGTCATGACGCTGGCGACGGTCCGGCTCAGCGGCCTGCTGGCCCGGCACCGGCAGCAGGCCGTCCGGGGCACCCTCGTCGCGGCCACCGTCTGGATCACCTGCTCCGCCCTCGGCCTCCAGATCCTCGGCCCGCCGCTCGCGTCCGAGCACACCGCCGCGCTCACCAAGATCCAGGCCCAGCGGGTGGTGTCCACCCTGCGGGACGAGGCGGCGTTCGAGAAGGTGGCCAAGGTCGACGCGTTCGGGAACACGCCGGGCTCCCAGCTGGTGCCCGACCTGCGCGGCAAGGACATGATCTTCACCTTCATCGAGAGCTACGGCCGCAGCGCCATCGAGGACCCGCTCATCGCACCCGGCGTCGACAAGACCCTCGACACCAGCACCGCGGCCCTCGCGAAGGCCGGCTTCCACGCGAAGAGCGGCTGGCTGACCTCGGCGACGTACGGCGGCAGCAGCTGGCTGGGCCACTCCACGACCCTCTCCGGCCTCTGGATCGACAACCAGCAGCGCTACCGCACGGTCATGGCCAGCGACCACCTCAGCCTCACCAAGGCCTTCAAGAAGACCGGCGACTGGGACACGGTCGGGGTGATGCCGGGCGTCCAGAAGGGCTGGCCCGAGCAGAAGTACTACGGCCTCGACAAGGTCTACAACGCCTTCCAACTCGGCTACCAGGGACCCAAGTTCAGCTGGTCCACGATGCCGGACCAGTACGCGCTGGAGGCCTACCAGAAGCAGGTCCACAGCAAGAAGCGCGACAAGCCCCTCATGTCCGAGATCATCCTGACCTCCAGCCACCAGCCGTGGGCCCCGATCCCGAAAATGGTCGACTGGGACGACCTGGGCGACGGTTCGATCTTCAAGCCCATCCAGAAGGCCGGCAACAAGGCCTCCGACATCATCGCCGACCCGACCCGCTCCAAGCAGGAGTACGGCAAGTCCATCTCCTACTCGGTCACTTCACTGACCCAGTGGCTGGAGCGCTACGGCAGCGACGACACGGTCCTCGTCTTCCTCGGCGACCACCAGCCGATAGCCCGGGTCAGCGGGCAGAACGCCAGCCGTGACGTACCGATCTCGATCGTCGCCAAGGACCCCAAGGTCCTCGCCAGGATCGGTTCCTGGAACTGGACGGACGGCCTCAAGCCGGCCCACGACGCCCCGGTCTGGAAAATGAGCGCCTTCAGGGACCGCTTCCTGACTGCCTATGGTTCGACTCCCCACCCCTCGAAGGGCTGAACGGGACGCCGACCGGCCGAACGGTGGGGCGGGAAGGCCATTGCCTTCCTGCCCCACCGCTCAGCTCTGCGTCGGGTCAGACCGTCACTGGATCGTCCAGGCCTGGTTTGGCTGGTTCAGCGGCATGTACTGGTCGATGGTGGCTCCGTTCGCGGTCGAGCTGTTGCTCACCTCCAGGATCTGCTTGCTCTCGAAGTTGCGGATCAGGTATCCACCGGTGGTCGGCTCGAAGTACCACAGCTGGTTGTTGCTGCCGTTGTAGGTGCTCTGCTGGAGCGCGGTGCCCCTCCAGTGGCTGGCCCAGCCGAAGTCGAGGACCTTGCCGCTGTTCCTGTTCACGATCTTGTTGAGCTGCCCGCTGACCGGAACGATGGTCCACTGCTGGTTGGCGTTGCCCGATTTCGGCCACTGGATGACGCTCGCGCCGTCGGCGGTGGACGCGCCGTTGACGTCCATCACCAGGCCGCTGTTGACGTTCTTGATCGAGTAGTAGGTCGACGGGTTGGTGTTCGGCGTACCGGTCTGGTCCTCCAGGGCCCCGCCCGTCCGCTGCACGGAGAAGTCCGTGATGTAGAAGTAGGCCCCGTCGGTCTTGGCGACGCGGATGTAGCGGAAGGCCTGGCGGACGTTGATCTCACCGGTGAGGGTGGCCGCGAGCGGCAGGGTGCTGGTCTGGCGTCCCACGACGGTGTACGTGGCGAAGGACGGGTCGTTGGACGCCCGGACCTCGAAGTTGCCCCGGGTCGAGGACTGGTCCAGGTCCTGGCGGGTGGTCAGGGAGAACTGTCCGAGCTGGTAGGCCTGCCCCAGGTCGACCTGCCACCAGGCCGAGGTGTCGCTGCCGGTCGGCGACCAGCCGGTCGTGCCGTTGTTGTCGACGGCATTGGAGGGCGGGGTGTTCGAACCGTAGACCGACGACGCGGACGCCGGCCTGTTGTAGGCGAGGTTGAGCTTCGCCGCCAGTCCCTGGTAGGCGGACTCGAGACCGGAGGCCTTGATGACCGTGTCGCCGGACGTCGTGTTGTTGGTGAGGGTGACGTTGGAGCCGTTGGCGTTCTGGTTGACGAGACCGTCCGTCTGCGACAGCACGTTGTTCGAGAGGGTCATGTTGTTCGACCCCTCGTCCGTGTAGAGGCCGGCCACGGCATTGCCGCAGGCGGTCGGCGTTCTCAGCACGTCGTGGACGTAGTTGCCGTTGATGACGGTGCCCGGGTCGTTGGACAGGTGGTAGATGGCGGCCGAGTCGCACAGCCGGTTCATCACGTTGCCGATCCGGTTGTAGCTGGTGCTGTTGACGAAGCCCGCGTCGATGCCCGCGGTTCCGGGGTAGTCCTCGCCGATCTGGTTGATCAGGTTGTTCTTGACGGTGACGTTCTTGACCACCTCCCGGGCGTCCTCACCCGCCGGTGAGGTGGGCGGGTTGTAGACGGTGTGCATCTCCACGGTCGGGTCGGAGAACTTGCCGACCATGATCCCGTTGCCCGCGATGTCGTAGACGAGGTTGCCGGTCACGGTGCTGTCGTGCACGCCGTGGGACAGGTCCAGGGCCGTGGCCCCCATCTGCGTGAAGGTGTTCCCGGTGAAGGAGACACGGTCGGCGTCCGCCGCCTGCACTCCGGCCGGCGGGCGGCCCACGTACTGGTGGTTGGAGGTGTCGGCGGAGATGTTGTAGTTGCCGCCCTGGCCGTTGAGGTAGCCGTTGTCGGTCGCTTCCATCCAGGTGGTCCCGGAGAAGGTGATCCCGGAGAAGCGCAGGTCATGGACGGGACTGTCGAGGCTGGTGCCCTTGATGTCGAAGAGGGTCTTGATCGTGGGCGCCTGCACGGAGGCCGTGGACATGTCCTCGCCGGGGCGGGGCTTGTAGTAGACGGTCTGCGCGGCGGTGTCGACGTAGAACTCGCCCGGTTCGTTGAGGAACTCGTGGGCGTTCTCGAAGTGCAGGGGGGAGCCGTCGGCGAGGACCGGGAAGGGCCGCTGGAAGAGGATGCCCGCCTCGTGGTCCTGGATCGACACGTTGGCGATGCCGCCCGCGGAGGTGAACGACTTCAGCCGCAGGTAGCTCTCGCCCCACTGCGTCTCCAGCATCATC